>PMUF01000335.1 GCA_003167015.1 Chitinophagaceae bacterium
ATTGGTCATCAGCCGCGAACCGAAAAAGCCGCCAAAGACGTTGTTCAATACCTGCACCTTCTGAAAGTCAGGATGGTGCCGGTTGGGGAAGTTCCGCGCAATGCGGATGCTGCCCTGCACACCGTCGGGATCGTTGATTATATGATACTTCTTCTGCTCTGCCGGCTGAATGGGAAAGACAGGAGCTCCTGCCCCCGGTACCGCGGCCCGCAGCGGCAACGACCCGAAACTCGCCTCCAGCTGCTCAACCAGGTCATCCGGCAATTTGCCGGCCGCGATGATCCGGCACGCGCCGTTGCGGTAGTGCTGCCGGTAGAACGCCAGCAGGTCCTCCTGCTGCAGCTGCTGATAGTCTTCAGGCATGCTATATTTTCCGTAGGGATGCTGCCGTCCGTAGAGATAAGAGTCGATCAGCCGGCTCGCCACGAATTCGCTCTTTTTCAGATTGACCTGCAGTCGCTGCTGCGCATTTTTCTTGTAAATCGCCAGCTCATCGGACGCATAAATGGAATCGGTAATGAGCTCGGCCACCACCGGCACCAGCTCCCTGACATATTTGTTGAGACAATGGAGCGTTATCTCTGCATTCTCATGATGACAGGCCCTGCTGAGATACGAGCCATAATAGTCGAAGTGCTCGTTGATGTCGAACGCACTGCGGGTCGACGTACCGTTCTTCAGCAAGGTATTGACGGCTGCGGCAACGCCATCCTTCGTCTCGAAGGAATTGCCGGCATCGAAGATCCAGCTGATCATCATCGCGTCGACCTTTCCCAGGTCGATCCGGTAGACTTCGACGCCATTACTCAGCGTATGCTTGACGTAGGGGGGTAAGGTCAGTTCGAATTCTATTGCGTCCTTTATCGGTGGGGCAACTCTTCTGTTCAATTTTGTTATCTGTTGTACGGCCATTGTTTTCATTATTTTTCGGAGCCTTCCAGCGTCCGATAGTACAAAGTATTGCTATTCCGCGGATCGAAGAGCTCGCGGCTCGCCCCCAGGATATCTTCAATGCTCACCGCACGGTATCTGTCCAGCTCGGTATTCATCATGTTCGCATCGCCCAGCAGCTCATAGATGGCCAGGCTGCCCGCACGGTTCATCACGCTCATGTCCTCGAAGACAATGGCCGACTCGGTCTTGTTCTTGACCTTCGTCAGCTCTTTTTCCGTAACGGCCTCGGTCCGCATCTTTTGCAGCTCCTCTTCCACGGCCTCATCGGCGGCCTTCATGGATACCCCTTTGATCAGCCTGCCTTCGATGACGACCAGACCCGGATCGTTCGAACCGGTATGATAGCATTCTATCTGGCTGAATAATTTCTTTTCCTTGACCAGCGCCTGGTGCAGCCGCGAACTTTGGCCACCCCCCAGCACTTCCGTGATCAGGTCGGCGACATAATATCCGTCTTCGGTTCGTGCAGCCATCGGATAACACTTATACAGCGCGTCGAGGGGGACATCCGCCCTCACCTCCAACCGCCGGGCTTCCTGCTGCCGTGGCTCGCGGGGCAGGTTGCGCACATATTTCTCCCCGGGAGGAATATCGCCGAACCATTTCTCCGCCAACCCGCGGACCTGCTCCGCCGTGACCTT
This sequence comes from Chitinophagaceae bacterium, assembly GCA_003167015.1. GTDB lineage: Bacteria > Bacteroidota > Bacteroidia > Chitinophagales > Chitinophagaceae > Puia. The sequence continues at coordinate 1,596 of PMUF01000335.1, forward strand.
GCCTGCCACCACCAGGATGGCATTCACCGGCCGGTAATATTTGAAAAAGAAATTCCGGACATCCTCCAGCTGCGCCTGTTCGATATGGCTCAGCTCGCTGCCGATGGTCATCCACCGGTAGGGGTGGTGATGGTAGACCAGCTCGCGCATTTTGAACCAGGCATCCCCATAAGGCTTGTTGATATAGTGTTCCTTGAATTCCTCCATCACGACCTTTCGCTGCACCTCTAGGCTCTTTTCGCTGAAAGCCAGGGACAGCATCCGGTCGCTCTCCAGCCAGAAGGCCGTCTCGATATTTTCCGCCGGCAGCTGGATGTAATAATTGGTGAAATCATTGGTCGTGTAGGCATTGTTCTCTCCACCCGCCAGCTGTAAGGGCGTCTCGAAATCCTCGATATTGACGGACCCACCGAACATCAGGTGCTCGAATAAATGGGCAAAACCGGTCTTCTTCGGATCTTCATCCCTGGCGCCCACATCGTACAGGACATTGACAATCGCCATGGGAGTGGAGGCATCTTCGTGGACAAGGACTCTCAGGCCATTGGCCAGCTCAAACTTTTCAAATTTTATCGTCATACATTCATTCTCCGGGAAAAGTACAACCGCTTCCGGCGGTTGAGGGTGCAAGGTAAGGAAGTTACCGGATACTCTTGACCTGCAGGTTAAAGGTCATCAGCTGCCCATCCCTGCTGACGATAATCTTCAGTTTGTCCCCGGTGTTCTGCAACAGGTTCTTGTATAACTGCATATTGCCATTAAAGCTGTTGTTGATCGCCAAAAGAACGTCATCCACCCGGATGCCGGCCTTCTCGGCGGGCGAGCCGTCCATGACATCCCCTACCCGGATCGCGCCGTTTTCCCTGTAAATGCTCATCCCGGTATAGGAATAGTCGAACAGATCATGGTAATGGGAGTTGGGCGTGAGACAGATGAGCCGCCGGTCGTAGTTCAGGATGACATTGAAACGGCGGAGGATATCATTCCCGATGACCCCGCACAGGTTGGGGTAGGAGGTAATGCCATAGAGATCGTCGAAGAGATAGACCGGCACTTTATGAAAATGGAAAGGCCCCAGCTTGAGCTCATCTATGACCGTCAGCCGCATGGTTGCCTTTCCGCCCAGGCCCTGCGCCTGGGTCAGGTAAAATTTCTTTTTCCTGTTCAAGAGGCTGCTGTCATTGATAAAATCGTTGGAGAACAAGGCACACAACCCCGCTCCCGTATCAAAGAAATACCGGGCCAGGACCTTCTTTGCATCATCGGTCTCTGTGGCGATAATAGGGATGCTTGGGATCACCGGCCTCAGCTGGTAAGCGGACCTGGGATAACGAAAGGAGCCCTGGGAATAGACCGAGACCCGGAGGCTGTCATAATTGATCTCGACAATATAACGGGAAAAAAAGCTATGCCCGATGATCCCATCTATCTTCTCCCCATATACACTGGTGAGGATATCGTAATCGCTCACATGAAAGTTGAGGCTGTCCACCGTTAACCCGGGCAGGCGAAGCACCTGGTTGTACAGGAATTTTGCCTGGCTGATCCCGGCAATCCCGAGCAGCTGCTGCTCAGATGCGGAAGGATGGAGCCCCAGCCGGACAGCCGTGGCCGAATCGAGGGAAATGCCCCCGCTGCCGGTATCCAGCACAAAATTCAGCGTATCCGGAAAATCCCCCAGCCGGGCCCTGACGATCGTGACGCCGCCGGTAAAAAGGACAATCGGAAAAGTGGTGATGAGTTTGGCCGGTTTTGGAATAAAAGTCTCCTGGCCATACAACGCCCTGGAGTTCATAAGGAGGAAGATAGCCGGGCAGAGGAAAAGGTAACTTGCGATACGGCGGATGCGATATGGCAGGTAAAATGGTTCGTTTTGGTTAATCATTGAACAAGCATTCAAAGAATTAAATATATCATGTATTTATTAAGATTGCAAACATTCAACGGATATCTTTGATCCGTACCTTTGTTTGCGGATTTTCTTAAACGGATCGTTATGAATCTAGGAGGCTTATACAGTAAGACACTGAAACGGGAGTTTCTGGACAAGGAAGAAGGAATATTTCTTTTTGAACATGCCCCGCTGACCGAATTGATGCAGGTGGCCAACGAATTGCGGAAGATGCAGGTGCCGCACGGCAAAGTGACCTGGCAGATTGACCGCAATGTCAATACCACCAATGTCTGTATCGCCAATTGCAAATTCTGTAATTTCTATCGTATCCCGGGCCATCCCGATGCCTATATCACCGATATCGATACCTTTAAAAGAAAGATAGAAGAGACCTTTCGCTGGGGCGGCGACCAGCTGCTGCTCCAGGGCGGCCACCATCCTGAACTGGGGCTTAGCTTCTATACCAACCTGTTCCGGCAACTCAAGCAGCTCTACCCGACCCTGAAACTGCACACCCTCGGCCCTCCCGAGGTCGCGCATATCAGCAAGCTGGAAAAGATGAGTCACCGTGAAGTACTGACCGAGCTGAAGGCTGCAGGTATGGACTCCCTGCCTGGTGCAGGCGCAGAGATCCTTGTCGACCGCGTACGCCGTCTC
>PMUF01000080.1 GCA_003167015.1 Chitinophagaceae bacterium
AAGTTCGGAGACGGTTATCAGGCAGGGGCGGGCGATAAGGCCGGCGGGCGGCGGAAGGGGCGGAGACAAGGCGGCGATGAAAATGGTACGGCGAAGACCGGCAATTCCGGGGAAGACACTGCGCAAGGGCCCGCTTCGAGCTATGCCTCCGGCGTAGAGAAGACGCCGAAGGGAGGCAAAGGTAAGAACTGGATCCCGGCCGCTGCACTGGCGCATATCGGCAATGAGGTGGATCAAATCGATCCGCGAGCAAAGTCGACGCGAAGGGTCAGGGAATATGCCGCGGCCAAATTTGAGAAAAGGAACAGGATGGTGCTGCAATACGATGCCATCGATAACGGGAATCGTGTCATCCTCAGCGGCATTAATGAAAAGCATGACAGTATTTATATCGTGCTGGACAGGATCGACAGGAATTTTGCTTTGACGGAAAGCAGCCTGCAGGCGGGGAAATACTGATGGGGCGCCTTCGGCGATACACGTTTTTGACGGCGGCGGTTGTAGTGATCCTGCTGTTGATTTCCGGCTCGCAGCGGCATGGCGGCGGATGGGCGCCGGCGACAGATACCACGGGCTGGCCGGCGAGCTTCGGATTTGGGCGTACGGCAACGCTGCAGGAGATAACGGCTATGGACATCTCCATCCGGCCGGACGGCAGGGGCCTCCCGCCGGGGTCAGGCACGGCAGCGACGGGGCAGGCTATCTATGCGATCAAATGTGCGGCCTGTCATGGCAAGACCGGAACGGAGGGGCCGTATGCACGGTTGGTCGGCCCGATGGGTGATACTACCAAAGCGAAGACTATCGGGAATTACTGGCCTTATGCGACGACTATCTTCGACTATACCCGGCGGGCGATGCCTTATAATGCGCCCGGCAGTCTTTCGGACGCAGAGGTGTACAGCCTGACCGCATTTTTGTTGGCAGCCAATAAAATAATCGATAGCAGCGCAGTTGTGGATGCGCAAAGCCTGCCCCGGGTGAAGATGCCTGCGCATGACCTTTATGTGCCGGATGATCGCCGGGGAGGGCCGGAGGTGCGATAAATGAATAGCCATGGATGATAATAGCATGGGTGATAAGAAAAGAATTTCCAGGCGCAAGCTGCTGGCAGGGGCCGCCACTGCGGCTACCGTTGCGCTGATCAGGACGGTGTCGGGGCAGACCGTGCATGCGGCTGTCGGGGCCAAAGCCGCCACTCCGGGGGCTGCAACGCCGGGGGCTGCAACGCCGGGGGCTGCAACCGGCCGGGCGACCGGCATACCAGGGGACCCTACCAAGAAACCCGGCGTTCCCCCAGGGAAGCTGGGGACGAGGTCGTCTTTCGAACACCTGGTGAAAAAGCCTTCTGACACTTCTTCGCGGTCGCCACTGCAGGATTTCTATGGCTCCATTACGCCGTCCGACCTGCATTACGAGCGGAGCCACAACGGGGTTCCCGCCATCGATCCCGAAAAATATGAGCTGCTGATCCATGGAATGGTGGAGAGGCCGATGGTCTTCACGTTACGCGATCTGAAAAGATTTCCGGCGCTGTCGAGGATCTGCTTTCTCGAATGTTCGGGAAACTTTCGCACCGGCAAGGAGACATTGACACCACAGGATATTTGCGGCCTGACCAGTCAAAGTGAATGGACAGGCGTTATGCTGTCGACGTTGTTCAGGGAAGTGGGCGTGAGTCCTAAAGCCAGCTGGTTCCTGGCGGAGGGATCGGATTCTGCGGTGTTGACACGAAGTATCCCGGTCAGCAAGGGTTGGGAAGATGCGATGATCGTGTATGCACAAAATGGGGAGGCCGTCAGGCCTGAGCAGGGGTATCCGGCAAGGCTGCTGCTGCCGGGGTGGGAGGGCAATGCCAATGTGAAATGGATCCGGCGGATCGAGCTGTCCGATCAGCCGTTCATGACCCGGGAGGAGACTTCTAAATATACCTATCCGATCAAAGACGGGAAAATCAGGCAGTTCAGCTTTGTGATGGATGCCCGGTCGATGATCACTTTTCCTGCCTATCCTGTACAGTTGGAAAAAGGGTGGGTAGAGATCAGGGGCATCGCGTGGAGCGGCTGGGGGAAGATCAGCAAGGTGGAGGTAAGCACCGACGCCGGCCGGTCATGGTATCCGGCACAGTTGCAGGAGCCTGTTCTCGATAAAGCGCATACTGTATTCCGGTTATTGTGGCGATGGGATGGGCAGGAGACAGAGATCCTGAGCAGAGCGACCGATGAGACGGGCTACATCCAGCCGACACTAAATCAACTGATTGCCGCACGGGGTGAGGATATGGGCGGCTATCACCTGAACCCTGTCACGGCCTGGAGGATCCGCAAGGATGGCGCCGTTTTGTTCGTACCTGAAAATCGGAAATAACCCTACATTTGAAAGATGAGCAAAAGAGAGACAGGCGCCACTGATTACGATGCGGTCGTGGTAGGCAGCGGTCCGAACGGGCTGGCGGCCGCAATCACCCTGCAACAGAAAGGGCTCAGCGTACTGTTGCTGGAGGCGAAAAAAACCATTGGCGGCGGAATGCGCAGTGCTGAGTTGACATTACCCGGATTCACGCATGACATCTGTTCGGCCGTTCATCCGCTGGCCGCCGGATCGCCTTTCTTCACTACGCTGCCACTGCACGAACATGGGCTGGAATTCATCTATCCCCCGGTGGCGGCGGCCCATCCTTTCGACGACGGTACCGCGGCTATCTTATCCGGATCGGTGGGGGATACAGCCCTTGGCCTAGGCAAGGATGCCGATGCTTACCGTCGGTTGCTGCGACCCATTGTCAACAACTGGCCGGTGTTGGCGCCTGAGCTGCTGGGGCCGCTGCGCTGGCCGGAGGAGGTGTCGTCACTGGTACGTTTTGGGTGGGTGGGGCTGTCGGCTGCTACGCATCTGGCCCGGCGCTTTCAGACCCGCGAAGCCAGGGGATTACTGGCCGGCATGGCTGCGCATTCGATACAACCGCTGACGAACCTGGCTACTTCCGCTATCGCTCTTGTACTGATGACTGCAGGGCATGTGAAGGGCTGGCCGGTCCCGCGGCACGGATCGGCGGCGATCGCCGATGCGCTGGCCTCCTATTTTATCTCGTTGGGGGGCACGATCGAGACGGGCATCGAGGTGAAGGATTTCTCACAGCTGCCTTCTTCGCGCTGCGTGCTGCTGGACCTGACGCCGAGGCAACTGCTGCGGTTGGGCGGCCATCGCTGGTCTTCGCTGTATCAATGGCAATTGGAGCGATATCGTTATGGGATGGGCGTCTTCAAGATCGACTGGGCGTTGGCTGAGCGTATTCCCTTCACCGCGGCTGCCTGTCGTCAGGCGGGCACCATCCATATCGGCAATACGCTGGAAGAGATCACTGCCTCGGAAGCGGCGACGGCTGCCGGCGGCCATCCGGACCGGCCTTTTGTGCTGCTGACGCAACCGAGCGTTTTCGATCCTTCGCGGGCGCCGCAGGGACGGCATACGGCGTGGGCTTATTGCCATGTGCCGAATGGGTCTACGAAAGATATGACGGAGGCGATAGAGGGGCAGGTGGAGCGGTTTGCGCCCGGTTNNGGAGAGGGTTTTGGCGCGGCATGTGTTTGATACGGCGCAGTTGGAGTCATATGATGCCAATTATATCGGGGGTGATATCAATGGCGGGATCATCGATATCCGGCAATTGTTCACGCGTCCTGCATTGAGGTCGTCGCCTTACCGGACGTCGGAGAAGGGGATTTATATTTGTTCATCCTCGACGCCGCCGGGTGGGGGAGTGCATGGGATGTGCGGGTATCATGCGGCGAGGAGGGCGATGAAGGATGTGTTTGGGGAGGTGTGATGTGGCCAGCATGACGACGGCTAAGCCGCCTGCATACTGCTGCGTTTGTTTTTGCGGTATTTTTCGGCGATGATATCGCTCATCGGGCGCTGGAAGACCTTGCTTTCCACCCAGGAGACGAGGTCCAGGTAGGCGAAGGCGCGGGCTTCGTAGCGGTTGCCCTCGAAGGCCCGGATCTTTTCCAGGAATTTTTCGAACTCTGCGCGCATACTGGACCGGGACGTGTGGAAGGAGGTGCGAAGGAAGCGGAACATTTCTTCTTCCACTTTGGTCAGACGCTCGCGTTTGGCCATGAAGCGGTATACCGATTTGGTCAAAGATTCCATGAGGTCGAAATTTCCCAGCTCGTAATGAGCCATGAGGTGGAGTACCCGGGCATAGCACTGCAGGTCATTGCGCAGATCCAGTGGATCGTTGATGATGCGTTGCAGGTAGTCGATACAGGTATCAAAGTCACCCGCGCCGAAATAAAGAGAGGCGATCTTGTAGTTCAGGACGAGGATGCGATGCTGGTCGATGAACACATCGTATTCCGCTAATTTTTCTTCGATCTCCGGGACCATGAGCAATCCTTCCCTGAACGTTCCCTTCATAAAGACCTGGTTGATCTTGGCCGTCGTGATGTATACGAAGGACTGGATCCGGAAATTATCATTTTCTATCACGCGGTCTGTCTGTGAAAAGTCTTCGAATTTCTGCAGCACCCGTTCGAACTTCTGGTAGTTGCGCAGATCGAAATGGGCGTTGAGGAGGTTGTGGAGGGCCTTGATATAATGCCCCGTCTCCACCCGGATCATGAGCGGCTGTTCTTCGAATAAGTCCAGCCATTTCTGCGAATAGCGATAATACATCAGGAAGTCCTGTCGGATAAAGGCATACCAATTATAGCTTTGGTACAGGTACAGGCGTTCGTAAAACCCTGTCTGCTGCCAGGCATCGGAGGGCAGGTGTTCTTCGACGTATTCCCGGATACGTGCCTCGTCTTTTTCATTGCGGGCATGGCCATTCTGGATATACCAGCTATACACCAGCAGGGCAAGGTTAGACAGGCGGGCCACCATGGTGATACGGTTGAGGACTTCGCTGGATTCCGCGGACAGCTGCTGGGCGCGCATTTGCATGCTATGGGTAATGTGCAGGGTCTCTATCCTTTTTTCGAGGGCCAGCACCTGCACCAGGAAGTTGAATTTCTGGTTGGCCTTGGCGGTTTCCTTTGCCCGGTCGAGTAAGCGCAGGCTCTGCTGGAACAACCCCTTTTTATAAAGGATGTGAGCATAGTCGAACATTTCATTCAACTGGAGATCGATGCTGTCGGCGCTTTTCAGGAGCCGCAGGCTGGCCAGGATCTGTTTGTACAGGTGGGTCTTCAGGTTGGAAAGCTGTGGCTTTTCAATACCCGGCAGCTTTTTCAGCAGGCTTTTTTCGTCGTAATCGTTCAATTTATCGAGGGCATCGAATAGCTGAACGATCTTGAGGTCCTCTTTGGTGGAGCTTCTTTTTATATAGAGCTTAAAGTGCCGTTTTTCTGACTTCTCGAGTGAATGGATCAATTGGAATAAGGTATCTGAAAACCTGTTGGCCATAATGTCGGTATTATCCTAAAACGCAATCCCATGAAGGATTTCAACGTAGAAATATCAGTTTGACATGATTAACTTACCAGTAAATTGATTAGAGCAGCGAGCCTTTGGGTTGTACCTTTATGCCAGAGAATGAGTTAAAAATATGGCAGCAACCGTGAGATAGGCATTTCGTTAGAGGCTCATTTGACAACTAAAGCTGAAAATCAGCAAAAAAGATATTTCTACCTTTTTTCATATGGCAAGCAATCGTTAGCGCCCTTTGTTTCTACATGGGGCTTTTTTTTTGCAAAGTAGGTAACAATTGACAAATATAAGGTAAAATTCTGCGATTTTTTTCCCTGCCGGTCTTCTTCCCCCATGTTCCCCTCCTGAAAGGGTGAAAAATTAACTTTTAGTGGTTAAAAAACGACAATTCATGTAGTCCCAGAAGGTATGAGATTATCCCGAGACGTTTTGTTTTTAGTTATATAAAAGTGTGTTTTCTCATGTGACTCAGTTGAAGTCCACCAGGGGTTTGTTTCTACAAGGCCCTTGCTGTTTTTTAGTGGGGGAATGAAAGTAAATGAGGGTTTCCACGTACCAATTTAATAACCAGTAACCAATTCAACTGCGATTTGAGGCCCGATTATCCATCGAAGATCTTTGATGACAAGAGGAACGACTATGTGCTCCTCCTGGAGTCATTGGCTACCGACGACGCAATATATTTAGCTTACCCAGCCACAACCTCCCTGCTGTAAATATAATTTATGTAATAAATCATACCACAAGTGCAATCTTTTTTCTTTATTCGTCACGAAGGCAGATATGTGAAAGTAGATTTTCAGGAGATCCTCTATATCGAGGCGCGAAAAAATTATACCCGGCTGGTGATGGAGGAGAGGCCCACCGTCATGGTGCTCGTCACGCTGAAGCAATGGGAAAAGCTATTGCCTGCCGACAGTTTCTGCCGGGTACACAGGGGATATATCGTTGCCATTAACAAGGTGATGTCTTTCGATAATAAATATGCCTATCTGGCGGGTGAAAAGATCTGTATCGGCGAGCAGTACAAATCCGCCCTTCCGTCGGCCGTTACCATTCTCGCGAACGAACCTGCGCCGGTGCGCAAAGAAGTGTTTTCGGGGTTGGGCATCTGAGTAGGCGGGTCCCGAGGGCTCAACAGAGTATCTTTTTGAGGTTGTCCCAGGTCCAGCGGTAGAGTACGCCGGCCCGGGGCACCCTTTTGTGATGCTCATCCTTATGGCCGATGATCTGGACGATCTTTTTATGATGCTTTCTTGCGAGGGTCACTTCCTTCAAGACCCCCGGCGCCCGATGGGTCATCGCTCCGACCAGCACGATGACCTGGTCTGCATTCAGGATCTTTTGCCTGGCCTTTTCTTCCCAGCCTTCTTCCGGAACTGCCTCTTTGAGTGAACTGTCGATGACATCAAAAGGACAGTCGGGATTGTGGGATTGACCGATCAGCAGGTCTTTCAGCGCCTTGTCCTGGTCAAAATCAAAACTGATGAATACCTTTTTCTTACTCATGGTCCCGTACGATCTGGAGGATGGCGTCAATTAGTTGGTCTGGCCGTGCAGCGGGGTCGCCCAGCCGTTCATACCAGCCGAACTTTTCCCTGTTGTCAAAGTAATCGTCATAGCGGTCCAGCAGATCTTTCCATAACTGTTCGGAGATATAGCCGGATGCGCCTACCGGGATCAACAAGGCCTGATAGGATCTGGCGATCTCGAACTCCTTTTTCATCCCATCTGCCTGCCGGACGGCAATGTCCTCCAATTTATTCCCGAAAAGGAAAATCGCCGCTCCCGCCTGGGAGATCATGTCATCGCGATAACTGGAATGAATGCTGTCCGTCAGCCCGTTCATGAGGGGGAAAGGGAATACCCGCACCTGGTCTGTCAGCCTCTCTTTTTGTCCCAGGTAGATTTCGTCCAGCGCTCCTTCGAGAACATGGTTTCCCACTCCGTAGCCGAAGCCGGAAATGATCTTGAAGCCGTTTTGCAATAATGTCTTGCTTAAGTCTCGAATAAAGTCTTTTCCTTCATCTCCGAATCTTCCGTACTCGTAGGCGCTGCCGGAAATGAATACGGTTTTCCGTTTGTTGGAAGGCATAGCAGTTTACTTTGTGCGTCAAAAATAATAGAAAATAGCATCCGCAGATCCCTGGCCCGAAAAATTGCTAATTTGCCCTCTCATTGAACCCGTTTTATGCATCCATCGTCGAATCCTGAATATTGGCTGCGGGGGCCCATTGCGGGCATTCCTGCCGCGCTGCAGCCGGTAGCGCATGCCCTTCTTCAATCCAGGGATGAAGTCAATGCCCTGATGGAGGGGTTCCCGGAAAAAAGGTTATGGGACCGTCCGGGGGGTGTGGCGTCGCCGGGGTTCCACCTGCAGCACCTGGCGGGGGTATTGGACCGGTTGCTGACTTATGCCAGGGGTGAAGCTCTTAGTCCGGGGCAGCTGGAGGAGCTTGCTGCGGAAGGACGGCCGCCGACCGGCGGCGAAGGGGACGAGGGTAGTGGGAGGACGACCGGCGAGCTGGCCAGACTACTGGAACGATATAATTTGCAGGTAGACAAGGCATTACAGCAACTGGCGGAAACGCCGGAACTTTCTCTCACGGAGCCCCGTGGGGTGGGAAGGGCCCGAATCCCTTCAACCGTCGGCGGGTTATTGTTCCATGCTGCCGAGCACAGCATGCGTCATACGGGTCAATTACTGGTGACAATCAGGATTTTACAGTCCGATTTTTCGTCAGGCAACCGGTAGGAATAATAAGGCGTTTAAACTAAAACCGATCATCGGGAGATACGTTAGATACGTAGGTAGTATATATAGTATATATTGGAAAAATTACTTCACATAATCTCGGGATGCGCACAGCAGGACCGGCAGTGCCAGAAGCTGCTTTATGAGCAGTATTACGGTTTATGCATCAAAATAGCCTTTCGGTACGTCAATACGTATGAGCAAGCCACCGAAGTCACCCATGATGCGTATCTGAAGATGTTCCGGAATTTCGGGCGTTTCGAGGTCCGGGATAAAGACAAGGTGGAGATGCTGCTGATCGGCTGGATCAGGCGGGTCGTTATCAATGCCGCCATCGATTATATGCGGCGGGAGATCAACAACACGCAAAGCTATCCGATACCGGAGCATGTATGGGAGCACAAGGATGAGGCGCAGTCATCGGATAATTCTGTGCTATATAAAGAATTAATTACGCTGGTCAAAGAATTGCCCCCGGCCTATCGCATGGTTTTCAACCTGCACGTGATCGAAGGATATTCCCATCCGGAGATTGCGAAGATGCTGGGGATCACAACGGGAACCTCTAAATCCAATTTATCGAAAGCAAGGGCTCATTTGCAAAAGGCCCTAACCGTAGAAAACAACCTTAGTATGTATGAAACACGTTAACGGCGATATGGAAGATCTCTTCCGGCGGGCTTCTGCGAAGTACCCGTTGCGAACGGATAGCGCCGACTGGGACAGGCTGTCGGCCGCCCTGGACAAAGATCCCGGTCCGCCTTCCGATACGGACAAGGATGATAAACGCCGGAGGCGAGCCATCTTCTGGTGGTGGCTGCTGCTGCCGCTGGCGGTAGGGGCGGGTATTTATAGCTGGCGTGCGAGTGTTCGTCCATCGGCGCATTTGTCGAAGGCGGCGACGCAAACGCAAAGGACTGTCACGCCATCCGGCGGGACGCAAGGGGGCGGCACGTCAACAGGGGCGACCCAAAGGACTGTGGCGCAACCCGGAGGAACTGTGGCGCAACCCGGAGTGACACAAGGAGAGACGCCGACGCAAGCCGGGGGATCGTCCGCCGGTGGAGCACAAAGTGCGGAGACGCAAGCCGGAGGAACGGAGAGAGCGGGGGCGCAAAACGGGGGGACGCCGCCGGG
>PMUF01000615.1 GCA_003167015.1 Chitinophagaceae bacterium
GATGTGGTGCAGGAGGCGTTCACGGATGCGTTCCGGTCCCTGGAGGATTTTCATTATAAATCCACTTTCGGGGCCTGGCTGAAAAGGATCGTGATCAATAAATCCATCAATTGCCTGCGCAAACGGAAAATGGACATGATCGATATAGAAAAGACCAATATCGGCCACCTCCCGGAGGAAGACACGACAGATGAACAGGAGATACAAATGAAGGTGGAAGATATAAAGAAGGCGGTTGGATTGCTGCCCAATGGATACAGGACAGTCCTGACCCTCTACCTCTTCGAGGGGTATGACCAGGAAGAAATCGCAGAGATCCTGCAGGTATCCCATGCAACAGTCCGGACGCAGTATATGCGGGCGAAACAAAAATTAGTACAACATATAAAACAAGGAGTTTTATCATGAACAGCCGGTTAGAACAATTTGTCCGGGATCACCGCGAAGAATTTGACACCGAAGAGCCTGATGCCAAGGTGTGGGACGCGATCCAGCAGGACATGAAATTCGTCGATCCGACGAAAAAAAAACAGGCCCCGGTGGTTCGGTTTTACCGGACCCGATGGAGCGTGGCCGCCGCCGTCATCCTCCTGATAGCGGGAACGACCTGGTATTTTAGTACGCGCCAAAACGGCAACAACCTGCCCGCCGTAGCCGCCGGAAATACCAATTCCGCCGCTCAGCATCCGACCCAGCCTTCGACACAGGCCACTAAACCGGCCCAGGTACAACCCGCCGATTCCACCCGGACAAAGACATTTGACGCCCATTCCCTGGCCACCGCGGGCAGCAATGACAACGGATCGAACACCAACGTCGCCGCCACGGGTGATACCCGGACCGACAGCCACAACAGCCCGGAAATGAATGCGGAAATGAACGAAGAAATGTACCATTATGCCAAGATTGTGGAGATCAAACATAAAGAGCTGAAAACCATAGAGAAAGATGAACCGTTGCTCTACCGGCAGTTCTCATCCGATGTCAGTAAGCTCGACAGCGTCTATCACGGTCTGCAGCACGAATTGCCCAAAAACCCCAATAAGGAACAAATAATCGAAGCCATGATCCAGAACTTACAACTGCAGATGGAACTCCTGAATCATCAGCTCGATATCATCAAACAAATCAATCATTCTAAAAAAACAGCATATGACAAAGCATATAAGACTGCTTAGTGCGCTATCTCTCTCCCTCGTCTTATCTGCTCCATTATTGAGCCACGCCGCCGCCGGCGATGAGGATGTAAAGAAGCAAAAGTTGATCAACAGATCCTACGACGTCACCTCGGACGACAAACTGAAAATAGACAACCAGTTCGGCAACGTGACGGTCAGTACCTGGGATAAACAACAGATCACCGTGGACATAGAGATCGGCGCCAGCGCCGCTACCGAAGAAAAAGCACAGAACATCATGGACCAGATCGAAGTGCACGAGGACAAGGATGACCACGAGATCTATTTCAAGACAGATGTCAATGATATCCATAACGGTAATGGAGACCGGCATAAGAGTGAAGAAGGCAAAAGGTCCTTTTATATCGACTATGTGATCCACATGCCCGCCGCCAATCCTCTGTATATCGAAAATAGCTTCGGAAAGACGGTAGTACCCGATATGTCGGGTACGGTCAACCTGACCTCCAAGTTCGGCAGCCTGAACGCCGGCAAGTTGCAGGATGTGGATGCCATCGACGTGGAATTCGGTACGGTCGTCATCACGGAGATCACCAATGGAAAGATCGCGTTGAAGTTCGACAAGGAATCCAAAATCGGTAAGATCAACGGCAGCGTCAAGATCACCAGCGAATTCTCCCACAATGTGCAATTCGGTGTAGGAGATGATATTGAAGATCTTTCCTTATTCGAATCCTACTCCGGTATCCGCATGGTCATCGACAAGAGCCTGTCAGCCGATATCGAAGTGCATACCAGCTTTGGCAATTTTCACAACGAAAGTGACGTCAGCATCAACGAACATAAGGAAGACGAAGGCGACTATGGCCCCCATTTCGACAAGGATTACAGCGGACAAGCCGGTGATGGAAAGGCGAAGATCAAGATCAAAAGCAGCTTCGGCAGCGTAAGACTGTCCTATACCGGCGGTGGCAATGACGACGAGGACGATGATAAGGACAAGGAAAAGGTCAAGGAAAAGAGCAAATCCCGGTCCGGTATATCGGTATCCTGAACCGGCCGAAGGCCCTATATTGCATCAAAAATAAGTCTAAGATGCAATCGCCATTCGAACCTACATTATTATTCGCTCAGCAAAAAGACCGGGAGGACGAGCTGCACAGCTTTCGCTCCCGGTTTTTCATTCCATCTGTCCCCACCGCGCCCACGTCATTTGCCGCACCCCGCGATTCCATTTATTTCTGCGGCAACTCCCTCGGCCTCCAACCCCGCCAGGCCGCCGACTTCATCCGACAGGAACTCGAAGACTGGCAGCAACTCGCCATCGGCGGCTACCTCCACGCCCGGAATCCCTGGCTGACCTATGCCCAGCCCCTCCGCCAACCCCTGGCCCGCATGCTCGGCTGCCTGGAGTCGGAAGTCACCGTCATGAACGCCCTCACCGTCAACCTCCATCTGTTACTCCTCACCTTCTATCGCCCGCAATCCCGTTATAAGATCCTCATGGAAGCCGGCGCCTTCCCCTCCGACCAATACGCAGCGGAGACCCAGGTCCGCTGGCACGGCTACGACCCCGACGACGCCATCATCGAGATCGCCCCCCGCGAAGGCGAAAAAACCCTCCGGGAAGAAGATATTCTACAGTCCATCGATCAGCATAAAGATCAACTGGCCCTGGTGCTGTTCGGCGGCATTAACTATTATACGGGCCAGTTATTCGATATCGCCGCCATTACCACGGCAGCCCATAAAGCAGGGGCGCTCGCCGGCTTCGACCTCGCCCACGTCACCGGCAACGTCCCCCTCCAACTGCACGACTGGAATGTCGACTTCGCCGTCTGGTGCTCGTATAAATATTTGAACGGCGGCCCTGGCGCTGTTGGTTCGGCGTACCTCCACGAACGCCACGCCGGTAACAAAGACATGATCCGGCTCGGCGGCTGGTGGGGCAATGAAGAGTCGACCCGCTTCCGGATGGAAAAAGGATTCATCCCCAAACCCAATGCCGAAGGCTGGGCCATGAGTACCGCCCAGGTTTTTAATATGGTATGCCTCAAGGCCTCCCTCGCGCTGTTCGAAGAGGCAGGAATCGACAGACTACGCACCAAAATCCTACTTCTGACCTCCTACCTTCACTTCCTCCTCCAAACCCTGGACAATATACGCTTCCACATCATCACTCCCGCAGAACCCCACCGGCGCGGCGCCCAGCTGTCGCTTTATTTTGAAGAGCATGGAAAAGAGATCCACCGGCAGATGACCGATGCCGGTATCATCGTCGATTACCGCGAGCCCGGCGTCATCCGTGTAGCCCCGGCCCCACTGTATAATTCATTTGAAGAGGTATTCCGGTTTTACCATATATTGAGGCAATTTCAGTGAGGTCCATGAACCAGCCATCTTCTATTCACCCGAATCGCTCATCTTCTTTCCTGCGGATCTCCGATTGGTTGTCCCGTCACTTGACGCTGCTGACGTTTATCGCGCTCATCATCGCAGTCATCGTAGGACAATTTGCACCCGCGTTCGCCGTAAAAATGGAGCCGCTGGGTACTACGTTCGTCACCGTTATCAAAGTCTTCATCCCCTTCATTATCTTCCTCACCATCGTCTCCGGCATTAGCGGCATGAGCAACCTCAAAAAGGTAGGCCGCATCGGCATCAAGGCCCTGGTCTATTTTGAAGTCGTGACCACCCTGTCCCTGGCCATCGGTATCCTGCTGGCTTATCTGGTCAAACCCGGCCGGATAGATAAGACAGGCCTGCCCATCGGCGACGCATCGAAATATACCCGTCAGGGAGCCGCCGGATTCGACTGGGGACATTTCTTCGCGACCAACCTCACCTTACAGGTGCTGGTGCTGGCCATTATTACAGGTATCGTCGTCAGCCTGCACCCAAAACGCGAACAAGTATTGGAGTGGCTCAAGCCCCCCACCCGGTGGGTCTTCCTGGCGCTGAAATACGTCATGTACCTGGCGCCGGTCGGCGCCTTCGGCGGCATGGCCTATACGATTGGAAAATTCGGCATCCGCACCCTCAAGCCCCTGGCAATGCTGATGGCCACCATGTACGGCACCATGCTGATTTTCATCTTTGTTGTGCTGGGCCTGATCCTTCGCTATTTCAAGCTCAATATCTGGACCTACCTGAAAAATATCCGCGAAGAAATATTGATCGTCCTGGGTACCTCTTCCTCCGAAGCCGCCTTGCCTTCCCTCATGGCCAAGTTACAGCGTATGGGGTGCAGCCAACCCGTCGTCGGCCTTGTCGTCCCCACCGGTTATTCTTTCAACCTCGATGGCACCTCTATCTATTTGTCGATGTCGGTCATCTTCCTGGCGCAGTTATATAATGTCTCGCTCAGCATGGGAGAACTGCTCAGCATCCTGGCGATCCTTATGATCACCTCCAAAGGCGCAGCAGGAGTCACCGGCAGCGGCTTCATCGTCCTCGCCTCCACGCTGACCGCCATCCAGAAAATCCCCGTCGAAGGGCTGGCCTTCCTGCTGGCCATTGATAAATTCATGAGTGAAGCCCGCGCCATCACCAACATCATCGGCAACGGCGTAGCCACCCTGGTCATCGCTAAAAGTGAAGGGGAATTTATCCCAGATGAGTCTTCATCTCCTGATGATAGCCGGCCGCTACCCGCGTAGCCGCCTCCGCAAAATCTTCCCCCGAAGACGCAAAGATCACCGCCCTGCTGGCATTCACCAGCAACCCTACGTCCTTGTTCATGGCCTTGTCGGAGATCTCCTGCAGACTGCCGCCCTGTGCCCCCACTCCGGGGACGAGATAAAAATGATCCGGGGTCAGCCGGCGGACCGCGGTGAAAGAATCGGCCTGTGTAGCCCCGATCACAAACATGAGATTATCGGGCGTTCCCCACCCGGCAGCGGTCTTCAGCACCCGTTCATAAAGCAGTTCCTCGCTTGTCGGGCGCCCGGGCTCCGCCGAAGGCGCCATCTTTTGCAGTTCGAAATCCTTCGCTCCCGGATTCGAAGTCAACCCCAGCAGGATGGTCCACTTGTCTGTAAATTCAAGGAAAGGCCGCACACTATCTTCGCCCATATAGGGCGCTACCGTAACAGCATCAAAATTCAGAGTCTCGAAAAAAGCCCTGGCATAGTGCGCTGAGGTATTGCCGATATCACCCCGTTTGGCATCCGCAATGGTGAAATGAGTAGAAGGAATATAATCGACCGTCTTTTCCATCGTCTCCCAGCCCTTTGCCCCTGACGATTCATAAAAAGCGGTATTGATCTTGTAAGCTACACAGTGATCTTTCGTGGCGTCGATGATCTGCCGGTTGAATTCGTAGACGGGATCGGCATGCGATTGAAGGTGATCGGGAATCTTCGAGGGATCGGTATCGAGGCCGACGCAGAGATAGGTGCCCGTCGACCGGATCATGGCGGTGAGCTGCTGGCGTGTCATGGCCGCAAAAGTACAATCTATATCTTACTCTCGCCAGATCCGGACGGGAATAGTTTCTCCCCAACCTTCCCCATTTCCGCCGCCACATTCCTCGCCACCTCATCCCCCTGCTCCAACTGCCCGATCACCTGGTGAAAGCTCTGCTCATCCCTGTTCTGGCTCAGCTTATAGGCCGCCTGTATATCTTCGATGAGAATCTGAAACCCTACAATACCCCGCAGGTCCGCATTCAATTCCTTTTCGGGGATATCCTCCATCCGGACCGGCCGCGGCATATGCTGTTCATAATTGTTCATCAGCCGGGACAGCGCGGCGCGCAGCGCTTCCCCTTCCACGATCGTGATAGTCCCATATACATGCACGGCGATATAATTCCAGGTAGGGACCTTCATCTGCGTATACCAGCGGGGAGAGATATAGGCATGAGGCCCCGGAAAAATGGCCAGCACCTTCGCGCCGTTGACCAGTGTATACTTCTGCTCGTTGCCTTTGGAAATATGCCCCATCAGAATGTCGCGGCCCGCCTCATCCTTCTCCAGCTGCAGCGGGATATGCGTACCTACCGGCAGCCCGTCCTTCACGCTGACCAGGATCGCAAATGAATTCTCCCGGATAAACGCATGGATCGTCTCCAGTTCCTTTTCCTCATATCGCCGTGGGATATACATAATAGATTAATTCACCACCTCAGAACTTCGTCAGAGCTTCGTCCCTCGCTCTTCCTCGTCCGTAACCTTCGATGCTCTCGGTTACCTTCTCGGCTTTTATATTCGCATTCACCATCGCAATGGCCCTCGCCGCATTCCCGGCAAAATCACTAAAAGCCTTCCTCGTCACCGCGTCATCACTGACCATGATCGGCACCCCGATATC
>PMUF01000071.1 GCA_003167015.1 Chitinophagaceae bacterium
GCCGATCTCGACGGCGATGGCGACCTGGACCTCTTCATCGGGGGAAGAGTGGTGACAGGTAAATATCCGTTCTCCCCCGGCAGCAAGATCCTGCTCAATGATGGCAAAGGCCATTTTACCGATGCCACCAGCAAGATCGCCCCGGCCCTCGATAGCCTGGGAATGGTCACCGATGCCGTATGGATCGACCTGAACAACGACAAACGCCCCGACCTCGTCGTCGTCGGGGAATGGATGCCCGTTAAGGTATTCCTCAACAAAAGCGGCCTAGCCGCCGCAACCAGCGCCGGATCGACCAGCCCCGCCGTCGCGCTCTCATCCGTTCACCTGCAAGACGCCTCGTCCCAATACATCCGCTTTCCCTCCACCGGTTGGTGGAACCGCATCGCCGTCGCCGACCTCGATGGCGACGGCCGCCCCGATCTGATCCTCGGCAACCAGGGGCTCAACAACCAGTTTACCGCCAACCCGCAACATCCGCTCACCCTCTACTACAAGGACTTCAACAAAAACGGCACGATCGACCCCATCTTTTGTTATTATATCGGCGGCATCTCCTATCCCGCCGCATCCCGGGATGACCTCACCGCCGAGGTTCCCTCGCTGAAAAAGAAATTCCTCGAATACCATACCTATGCCGATGCTACCATCCACGATCTTTTTTCTCCGGAACAGTTGAAAGACGCCGGCCCGCTTACCGCAGAGACCCTTTCTACCGTCTGGCTGCAGAACAAAGGTGATTCCGGCTTCACACTCCGGTCCTTGCCCCTCGAGGCACAATACGGACCCGTTGAGGCCATTGCAGCAACCGATATCGACGGCGACGGCCATCCCGACCTGGTCCTGGCGGGGGGCAACCAGTGGACACGCATCCGCTTTGGCCGTTTCCGGGCCAGCCACGGCATCCTTCTCCTGAATGACGGCAAAGGAAATTTCCGCTATGTGCCGCAGGATCGCAGCGGTCTTCAGCTGCGCGATGATGTGCGGGATGTGAAGGATCTCGGCGGTAAAAAATTGATTTTTGGTGTCAATGACGGACCTGCACGTATCTATACTTATTAACTATGTCTAAATCATTCGACCATAAGGTGGGGATCGTGACCGGCGCCGCCAGTGGCCTGGGCCGGGCCATCGCTAAAAAATTATCGGCGGAGGGGGCGTCCCTCGCTCTCTTCGATCTGAATACGGACGAACTGAACGCCACTCAAAACGTCCTGACCGGCCGCAGCGCAACCTATATCGTCGATATTACCAATGAATCAGCGGTCAGGGAAGCTATAAGCAATGTGGCGGAAACATTTGGCCGGATAGATCTGCTGATCAACAGCGCAGGGATCACTGGCAAGACCAATCTCAAAAGCCACGAAACCGCCACAGAAGATCTGCTCTCCGTGTTCAACGTGAACTTTATAGGCTCTTACCTGACCTCCAAATACGTATTGCCCGTCATGCTCCGAAATAACTATGGCCGCATCCTGCACATGGCTTCCATCGCCGGCAAGGAAGGCAATGCCGGAATGCTGGCTTACTCCGCTTCCAAAGCGGCTGTCATAGGAATGACCAAGGTGCAGGGTAAAGAATATGCCGGTACGGGCATCACGATAAATGCCCTTGCCCCGGCAGTGATCAGGACCGCCCTCGTCGATGCCATGCCGGAAGAGCAGGTGAAGTATATGACTGATAAAATACCCATGCAGCGCTGTGGGACACTCGAAGAAGCCGCCAATCATGCGGCATTTATCGTGTCGGAGCAAAACAGCTTCACTACGGGATTTACCTTCGACCTCTCGGGAGGCAGGGCCACCTATTGATAATTTTATGACAGCAGAACCAATCGATACAAAAACATTGCCCGTAGGAGTCGTAGGACTGGGCCTGATGGGGTGCAGCATCACTACCTGCCTGCTGATAGCCGGGCATCCCGTGGTCGCCGTGGCCCCCATACCCGCCGATCTGACCCACGCCGAAAAAAGAGTGCGGGAACATCTCCAAAGATCAGAATCGGCCGGGCTGATTACCCACCCTCCCGCATACTATCTGTCCGGCCTTAGCATCACGGAAGACTACGCCCTTTTAAAGGACTGTCGCCTCGTCATCGAATGCACCGTCGAAAACATGGATATCAAAGCAGCCGTCTATGCGAAGATCGAGTCGGTCATCGACGAAAATGCCATTCTGACCTCCAATACATCGGCTATCCCCATCAGCATATTACAGGCACATACCACCCACCCCACCCGCTTTTTCGGCCTGCATTGGGCCGAACCATCCCACACGACCCGGTTCCTGGAGATCATTTGCGGAGAATCGAGCAATGTGGCCCTCGGCGAATATCTCTATACCATCGCGCACTATTGGGGCAAGGAACCAACCCTGGTGAGAAAGGATATCCGCGGATTCATCACCAACCGCCTCATGTATGCGATGTACAGAGAGGCCTTTCATTTGGTCGAACACGGCTATGCCTCCGTTGAGGATGTGGACAGAGCCTGCCGCAACAATGCCGGTTACTGGATGACCCTGGTAGGCGTGTTCCGGTGGATGGACCTGACAGGCATCGCAGCCTACCACAATGTGATGAAAGATCTCTTCCCTACGCTCAGCAACAGTACCGAAGTGCCCAAACTCATCGACGACATCGTAAAAGCCGGCGGCAGAGGCGTCGCCAATGCCAGGGGATTCTATGATTATACGCCCGAAGAAGCAAGGCTTTGGGAAGAGACATTTACCGAATTCAGCTACGAGATAAGACAGCTGGCCCTGAAATATCCCGCCGACGTTGTAAAAAGAAAAATGAAAAAAGACTAACCCAAAGCCCCCTAGTCCGATACGCCATACCTCTCAACCACATTCATCGCCGCCCGGTCTGCAAAGATGGCCTCCAGCGACTGCCCGGAAATGTCGACCTGCAGGTTGGCCGTCACGCCAAAGCCCACCACATCCCCACCTCCTTTCACAAGCCCCTCAAAAACAGTGTCACAGAACTCCTCCAACGACGCGCCGTGTTCCGATCCGGGCCCAGCCAGTGTCGTCCGGACAGCCGGTGGAATTAATTCGACCACCCGGCATTGTGTAGCCGCCAGCGAATGGCGCAAGGTCATGGTATAACTGTGCAGCGCAGCCTTACTCGCGCTATACACCGGTGCGAACACCTGCGGAATATATGCACCGCCGGAAGTTACATTCACGATAAGGCCGGATTTTCCTTCTTGGATCAGCAACGGGATCAGCAAATGGTTGAGGTGCACTGGACCCGAAAACAACGTGTCGATCTCAGCCTGGCTCTCCTGCCAGGGAGCACGATCCGCCGCCAGCGCTACTCGCCTTTGAAAACCCGCATTATTGATGACCACCGTAAGTCCGGGCATAGTCTCCGCCAGATGAGCTGCCAGTTTCTCCCGCTCTGTCGCTACGCTTATATCATTGACATAAGTCCTTAGCCCCGGCAGCCCGGCAGCCGCTGTTCTCAATTTGTCAGGATGACGCCCCGTAACCAATACCTGACCTCCCGCAGCCAGTATGCGCGCGGCCAGGCCACGCCCGATACCCTCGCTCCCTCCTGTGATCAACACGTCTTTACCTTTAAAATCCATAACATTATATTTTAGTTGAAAGACAAAGATAGACGGACCCAATGGCTGAAAATGGTCATGATTTAAGTATTACCTTTGCTTCACCGGCTTATCGCCGGTCTGACCACCGTCCCGGCCAACTTACTCAACCATGAATAAGCCCGATAAAAAACGAGCCGATCAGTTAAAAGACCAGTATGTCAGTCTGATAGACCGCCATTTGCAGGATCTTGTGCACAACAAGGCCGAAGACATGCATGAAATCGAAGATTTTGCCAGGCAGATGTTCATCCATCCCATTCATCTAAGCAACACAATTAAGGCGGCGACCGGCGAATCTGCCTGCAGTATCTACCAGTATAAAATCCTGGCCGTCGCTCAGCAACTATTAGCCGACCCCGCTCGCTCCATCAGAGATATCAGCCTCACCCTCACCTTCGAGCCCTCGCAATTTGTCAAATGGTTCAAAAGGTTTACAGGATTGACGCCTTCTCAATACCGGCGCCTCAACCGGCATCCCGCATAGCCCATACCTCTGCATCCTCCCGCACAGAGCTTTCGCTTCGAACTTCGCCCGAACTTCGTCCCTCGTTCGGTCTCGTTCGTACCCTTCGCTTCGCTCGGGTATATCGGCCGCGCCCTCGCGCGTCCTCTCCCCAAAACCGTGCGCCGCCTGTATCGAAACCGGACAACCCCCGCCCATCGCAGGATTATAACAGTTTGAACCCTAATCGCTTAAAAACATGGCATTTTTCTCGCTGCATTCCCGGCATGATCCCCAATTACCTCAAAACAGCCTGGCGCAACTGGAAAAAGAACAAGGGTTTCTTCACCCTCAATTTTGTCGGCCTTTACGTCAGCGTCATCTCCTCTATCCTTATCGCCCTGCTTATCTTCCATGAAACCAGCTTCGACCGCTCCGGGGACAAAGGATTGGCTGTCTATCGGGTAGTCGACCAGCAAACCTCGCCCAATGGCAAGGACTATACCGCAGTGACGCCTTATCCCCTCGCCACCGCCATGAGGACGGCCATGCCTGACCAGGCCCTCATCTCACAAATAGACTTCGAAAAAGACGTCGTCTTCACCGTCGACAATAAAAATTTCAAGGAAACCAACGTCGTCCTTGCCGATTCAGTATTTCCCCGGCTGTTTCCGCTCACAGTAAAAGAAGGTAGTATCGAAAGGGCCTTCTCCGAACCCGGATTTGCCGTGCTGACACAAAGCGCAGCCACCCGCTACTTTGGCAAAGAATCCCCTATAGGGAAAAAGATCCGATTCGCAGGGCTCATGGACCTTCAGGTCGCAGCCGTCGTGCAGGACGCTCCATCCAACACACATTTGCCTTATCATGTGCTGATACCCTATCTTTCCATGAATGCCCAGCTTATCGGGGGTTTCTCCCTCGATCGATGGGGAATGCACGCCAACGGTTTCGTGTATATCGGCCTGCCCGGCCAGGACCAGGTCAACCGAACGGAGACCATCCTCCGCACCATCGCAGACCAGCACGTCAACAACCAAAGTAAAGGCGTTACGGTGCGTTATCGCCTGCAATCCTTACCCGACATCCATTATGACCAGCTTTACGCGGCCAGCAACCCTACCTATACCATCAATTACAACTATCTCTACCTCATCGGAGCCATCGGCCTGTTCCTCATCCTGGCCGCCTGCGTCAACTATACCAACCTCTCGACAGCGCTGGCCATCCGCAAATCAAAGGAAGTCGGCGTCAGAAAGACAATGGGCGCAACTCGCTCTCAACTGATCAGGCAATTTTTTGCCGAAACTTTTCTGATGACGGCCCTCGTCATCATTGCCGCCGCGTTATCCGTTCGTCTCTTTATCCCGCTGCTCAATACGCTGCTCGATAAAAACATTCCCCTTAGCTGGCTGAATGGTCAAAGCCTTGCCCTTTTAACGGCGCTTTGGGTCAGCGTCAGCCTTTTTGCCGGTGTATACCCGGCCCTGGTCCTTTCCGGGTTTAACCCCATCACTGCCCTCAAAAGCAAGACCACCACTCCCGGCGCATCCGTTCTCTTACTAAGAAGAGGGCTCGTGGTCTTCCAGTTCGTCACCGCCCAGATCCTTATCATTGCCGTGATCGTCGTCGCCAAGCAGATGAACTACGTCCGGTCAACACCACTCGGTTTTAATAAGGCGCAGGTCGTAGATATCAGCCTGGACGACAATAAGACCGAGAACCTGCGGCTGCTGCACGATCAGTTCTCCGCTATCCCCGGTGTGCAAAGCGTCAGCCTTTCGGTCGGCGCGCCGGTTTCGGACAACCGCATCGGCACAGGCTTCAACCTGCGCGAGAAATATAAGAGCGAAGAGATACAAGGGGCAGTGAAAGCAGCCGATAAGAACTATTTGAACACCTATGGATTGCAACTGCTGGCAGGCCGCTGGTTCGACGATCAGGACGAAAACAAGATCGCCCCGACGATCCCCGACAGTCTCCGTCAGTACGCATTCGTATTGAACGAGACCGCTGTCCGGTCACTTGGCTTCAAATCACCACAGGACGCCCTGGGAAAATATGTCACTTTCGGCTTGAATGATATTTCAGCACCGGTGATCGGTGTCGTAAAAGATTACCACGTCTCGTCCCTGCACGAGGCCTTAAAACCCGTGCTGATGATCGAATTCCCTCCCTTTTATTACAACGCCGGCATCCGGCTGGCGCCGGGCTATTCCGCCGCTACCTTGTCGGCCCTTGAAAAGGTATGGACCACCGTCTATCCCCATGGCATGTATGAGGCTAACTTCCTCGACGAAAAGGTCGCCGCCCAATACAAGGACGACCGGCAGACACAGCAGCTGTTCTACATCTTCACGTCCATCGCTGTCATCATCAATATACTGGGGCTCGTCGGCCTGCTGTCCTTCGTCATCCAACAGAAGTCGAAAGAAGTTAGTATCCGCAAAGTGCTGGGCGCCTCTCTCGGGAATATCTCTTTCATCCTGTCAAAAGATTTTTTACGGCTGTGCCTGATCGCCTTCCTGATCGCAGGACCGGTAGCCGGTATTTTCATGCATCGCTGGCTGGATGATTTTGCCTATCGTACCGATCTTAGCTGGTGGGTTTTCCCGGCCGCAATAGGCACCACCCTCTTCGTCACCTGCGTAGCCATCGGCCTGCAGACACTCCGCGCAGCACTGGCGAACCCGATAAATAGCCTAAGGGCGGACTAGCTATGCACATCCGCGCTAGTTATGCTGAATGATGGTCTCGTGCGTTAAAACGCACTTCCAGCCACCGTTCGCCCAGCGTAAAACGTCGGTTTGGCGCTCCACTACATCGAAGGATTTGCCCTGGAACGTGCCTGAGGTCTTTACTTTCGTCGTCACCAGCGCCATATCACCGAACAGACGCACCCTGGGTTCGGACAGCTCCATTGTTTTTCGCGTCAGCACACCCGACCTTACGCCATCGGGGAAGATAGACGGCCCCTCTCCTACGCCGCCCGTTCCGGAAATGACGGCCCAGTCCTTGTCCAGCCAGCGTGCAATTCCATCCGGGTCATTATTGCCGATTGCCTTCGCCAATGAATCGTCCGCCGCCAGAGCATTCTCCACTGTCGGCCCAACTGCAGCGTTTTCGCTGGGACCAGCCCCAAACATCCTGAAGGGCGTAATGAGCGTAGCCGCTATAATGATGATGACAGGCATTGTTCTCATCCCTGTTGGTTTCATATGTTTCACGATTTTGATTTTATTTTCCCTTCACCCGGTAGCGCAGCCCGACCACGCCGCTGCTGAATCTTCTCGTATCCATCAACGCCAGCGGCACCCTGTCCTTCAGCCCCGCAAAAAAAGGCCTGCCCTGACCCAGCACAATAGGCGTGACCGTCGTCACCAATTCGTCGATCAATCCCATCGGCAACAAAGTCGCCGCCAGCGTCGCACTCGCCAGCAGCAGCAGATGACCATCCAACTCGTCCTTTATCCGCCCGATCTCGCGTTCCACATCGTCCCTTATCAGCCGGGTGTTGTTCCAACTGACCGTCGGCAGCGTTGTCGATACCACCACCTTGACCGCTTTATCCACCCATTCAGCGTACTCCACCTGCCATGGCGGAAAATTTCCCGGATTCTTCAACACATTAGGCCAGTAAGGGTCCATCATCTGGTAGGTGACCCGGCCATACAAGGTGCCCGCCGCACCCTGCCGCAACTCAGTGACATAATCACTCAATTCGGCGTCCATCGGAACCCAATTGATTTGCCCGTCAGTATCCGCCATATATCCATCCAGGGACATATGGATCAGTGCTATGATCTTTCCCATCTTACCCAGGTTTTATTTTTTTACCCTGTAAAAATAGCGATACCCCCTACCCCCCACAACAGCAAAAAACGGCATTTTGAGGGCATTTTACGACAGGTTTTGCTACATTTATCCCATGAAACATGTCTCCATCCTCGTGCCGGAAGGCGATTGCAGCATCACCAACATCGAAGGCACCTACCAGATCCTCTCCCGGGTAAATGACTACCTGGCTGCCCTTGGGCGACTGCCGGTTTTCACCATTAACCTGGTCGGCCTTCATCACGAAATCAAAATGAAGCGTGGATTGTTTACCGTATCTCCCGACATCCTGATCCGTGACCTCTCTCATACCGATCTCATCCTCATCCCCTCCGTCCACGGCGATAAACGAAAGATACTGGCCGATAACAAAGACATGCTGGCCTGGATCGTTCAACAATATCATGGCGGAGCTGCTGTTGCCTCACTTTGTATCGGCACCTTCCTGCTGGCCGGTACCGGTCTGCTCGATGACAGGATTTGTACTACCCATTGGGAACTGGCAGGGGAATTCAGAGAGATGTTCCCCACCGCCCGCCTTGCAACAGACAAGATCATCACAGACGAAAATAATATCTACACCAGCGGCGGAGCCTACTCCTGGCTCAATCTTATCCTATACCTCGTTGAAAAATACGCCGGCCGGGAAATAGCGGTGCGATGCGCCAAAGGGTTCCAGATAGACATACAACGCAGCAGTCAATCTCCCTTCCTCATCTTCAGCGGCCAGAAGGACCACAAAGATACCGCCATCAGCGCCGCACAGGAATTTATCGA
This sequence comes from Chitinophagaceae bacterium, assembly GCA_003167015.1. GTDB lineage: Bacteria > Bacteroidota > Bacteroidia > Chitinophagales > Chitinophagaceae > Puia. The sequence continues at coordinate 8,668 of PMUF01000071.1, forward strand.
ACAGAATATCCACTCCCGGATAACGGTCGGCCAGATCGCTACAAGGCTCGCGCTCGGCCGCAGGAACCTCGAACGCAGGTTTAAGCACGCCACCGGCAACACCGTGATGGAGTATATCCAACGTGTAAAAATGGAAGTAGTCAAAAAGAACCTCGAGACTACCCGTCTCGGTGTCAATGAAGCCATGGACAAAGTAGGCTATTCTGACCCCAAAGCCTTCCGGATCATCTTCAAAAAAGTGACCGGCCTCTCGCCTTTGCAATATCGGAATCGCTATAACCGGGAATATATATAGCGCCAGCCAATACCCCCCCACGATCATCTAAAAAATAAGATATGTCAAAAGTATTCATTACAGGCTCGGCAGATGGATTGGGACGGATGGCCGCCGCGCTGCTCGTGGCAGAGGGACACCAGGTCGTTTTGCACGCCCGAAATATCCAACGGGCAAAAGAAGCATTCGCCGCAGTGCCCGGCGCAGACAATGCCGTGGCCGGTGATCTGAGTAACATCGCAGGCTGCCGCGAAGTGGCTAAGCAGGTCAATGCACTGGGTGTCTTCGATGCCGTCATTCACAATGCAGGCATCG
>PMUF01000323.1 GCA_003167015.1 Chitinophagaceae bacterium
CACTGGGGACAAACTCTCCGTCATCATTGATGAACTGATCCACGGTGGGAATGGTCACCCATTCATTCAACGACACGATTTTCAGGGACAACAGGTCGGGCCTGAGATTGTTCATCGCCCGCACCCCGGCAAATGCACCGATGGAATAGCTGACAAGACCCGCCGGCTTATAAGCCCATTCGTGCAATAAATACTCCAGCGCATTTTTCAGGGAGGCCGGATAACTGTAATCGTACTCGGCAGTGACAAAAATAAACGCATCCGCCTCCTCGATCTTGGCGCTCCAGGCCTTGCTATGCGCATGCTCGTACTGCTTTAGCCGGGGATGGACCGCCTCATTCATCAATGGCAGTTCGATGGCACCCAGATCTAACAACTCAGACTGGAAAATACCGGATGCATTCGCCAATCCATTGATCCACGTGGCGACTGCCGGACCCTTTCTGCCCGGCCGCACGGTCGAAGAAATGACTTTAAGTGTATACATACTAAGACGACATTGTTTCGTTCCCGAAAAACCTGTTTATCCTACACGATCCCCGTACTACCGCGTGACGGCAAAGACCACTGACTGACGCACCGACCGCTTTATCTTTTGTCCATAAAATTGCGCAGGTACCCATCTGGGCGATTCCTCTATCACCCGCACCGCCTCCGCAGCCAGCTTGGGATGCACGTCCTTCTTATTCACCACCTGGATATCGGATATACTCCCGTCTTCACTAACAATGAACTCTACCTGCACGATTACCTGAGCCTGCTGCTGGTCTTTGGGAAGTTTCACATATTTGGCGGCAATGTTTGGATCCAGGTTGGATTGAAGATATCTCAGCCACGCGCCATCCTTGCCGGGAAACCGGGGGATGGATTGCAACGTAGTAGGATCGAACTTTTTCATCGGTAACGCGGGAAGATCGAAGACATGGTCGTCGATGCTCTTTTGCTCGACCTGGACACAACTGTCAATGACAATCCCCGCCCAATAGTCGGAGCGTTCCCACAGATATACCGCTGCCCCCGTCTCTCGCGCACGCACATGATTATACCCGATGGTGTTCTCCATTTCCAATGCCGGGTTATTCCGTAGCGCTTCCGTATAATAATAACGATTCGTATAATTGGCGGTCCTTAGTGTAATAGCCTTACAGCTATACCCGGCCACCTTGAAAACAGAGTCCGTTTTTTGAATACCTTGCAGCCCTGAAGTGTCCGTAGAGAAATCTACATAGTATAAGGTATCCAGCTTAGGGAATTTAACGTATGTCTTTTTATCTTTCGCAATGGTGATTTGTTCCACATAGGGATTCAGCTGCCGGTAATTCCCGTTCTTACAGTCAACCGTCTGGGTACCTCCTGTAGCCAGCACCTTTTCAGCGTCCTGTTCACTCAGGTTATCGAATTTGGATTGCACGGACACATGGTAGGTAAGAGTACCTTCGAAATAGGGCTGCTGGCAAAAACTACGCATGCCGGACAGAGCGACGAACGAAAAAAGAATGATTCCTTTCATATGATGTGTTTAATGATCCCCTATCCGTGTATACAGAAAATCCAATCCCCCACTGTCCTTCATTGGCTCAGTCTCCTGCTTGTCCGGGCCGAACACCATGATTTCCTTGTCGGCCACGCTATACGTCCCCCAGACCGGCAGTTGATCCCCATTGGGATTCCCCGTCTTTATAAAATTGACCCAATAGGTCGATATCAGCGTCGCAAGTTGGTGATCGATGGATTCCCAGGGCCTGTCGACAAGCCGCAAATTATCGAAAACATACGGCACTTCCCCGGAATGGAAAGCGCCATATTTTATATACTGCCCCGTAGCCGGCGGCTTGCGCGCAAAACGGTACACATAAACCTTTTTCCCTTGCCCGCTTTCTACATTTGCCCAGGTATAATTCTGAACGCCAAAGACCATATCCCGTGACAGATACATTTGCGAAACCGCCGCTGCAGAATCATTATGGGCAGGGTAAAAGGTCAAAAATGACGCGGCAGCGCTACCATAGCTGTCTCTGGCCTCCTGTTGGAAATCGGCGGCCGTTTTGGCCGGCCCATCGAGAAATCCCTCATCCTGATTCCAGCCCGTGAGGAGAGCGACATTATTTTCCTTTCCTTCCTTGAAGATATCCGCGACGGCCTCCGGCAGAACATACCCATCGACGATAGGTTCACGGGAGCCCAATGTCCTCCTCAGCAATTCGTCCGCCGGCATGGCCCGCAAGTCGTTGACCCCGTCGACCTGCAGCAATTGCAGAAGTTGTTTCCCCTTCTCCTCCGCCTGTTGCAGCGATGGGCTTTTACGGGTAAAAATGGCCCCGCTTTCGCCAATGGCTTTTTGGAAAAGATTTTTCGCCAGCGGGGAGGCTACCAGGCAATTGACGCTCATCGATCCCGCGGACTGCCCGGCGATGGTGACATTGTCGGGATCACCGCCGAAAGCGGCGATATTTTTCTTTACCCATTGTAAAGCCGCGATCTGATCCAGCAGCCCGTAGTTGCCGGAGGCATTGTGAGGCGATTCTGCCGTCAGTTCAGGATGCGCAAAAAACCCGAAGATCCCGACCCTGTAATTGCAACTGACAACGATCACGCCCTTTTTCGCCATGGCTTCTCCGTCGTAGATAGGCACTGCGCTGCCGCCGCTGACGAACCCGCCGCCATAGATCCACACCAGTACGGGGCGCTTCTCTTTGGGATCGGCCGCTCCCGTCCACACATTCAGGTAGAGACAATCTTCGCTGATCGGTTCCTTCGGGATCAGCCATTCGGCACTCCACATGCTGAAGGGTACTGGATCTTTTTGCATGGGGCTGGGCCCAAAGCGGTCACAGACCTTGACGCCCTTCCACGAAATGACAGGCCGCGGCGCTTTCCACCGCAGCTTACCCACAGGCGGCTCGGCAAAAGGTATTCCCTTGAATTCGTGGATGTCCCCCGTGGGATTCATCACCCCCGAGATCGTCCCTCCGTCTACCTTGATCGTGTCGAACGGACCAATGATGGCCGCATGCCGCATAAATCCAACACCAACAAGAAAAAAGAGAATGAACCCGGACAGGGTGAGACCAGCCCTTGTATGAACCGTCATATGGCCAATTTGTAACCAAATTAACCCATTTCCCGGATATCCTTACCTTAGCCCGGATGGTAATCATCCATCTTATCATCCCATGCCAACCGTCCATCTCATTATAACAGGTAGAGTACAAGGCGTCTCCTACCGCTTCGCTGCAAAAGAAATGGCCATCAGCTTGTCCCTCACCGGTTGGATTAAAAATACCGCCGAAGGTCACGTTGAAGCCACCGTCAGCGGCCCGGAGTCGGCCTTGCAACAATTCATCGACTGGTGCCGCCAGGGGCCCCGCCTGGCCGCCGTTTCAGATGTCGTCATTCAGCACATCCCCGAAAAGTCATTTGATGATTTCTCCATCCGTCGGTGAGTGTTTCTTTCGCGAATAGCTTCCGTAGTTCTTGGAATAAGAAACTCCACGCCAAAGCTCACGACATTCGCTTGCACTTCCTCGATGAAAGGACGGAAACTCTCGTTATATTCTTGGAACGCAAGTTCAAAAATGCCATGGCATTTTTGAAAGGCATCAGCCAAGGCGGCCGCACCATCTATTGCCAGGGATCCACCCTTGCCAGCAGCCGGAGAAGCGCAGTATCCGGCATCGCCCACCAGCGCTACCCTGCCTTTCGTCCAGGACGGCATTTTAATTTGACACAGCTTGTCGAAGTAAAAGGTTTTCGCCTTTTTCACTTCAGCCAATAATACCGGAGCTCTCCAGCCTACTCCGGCAAACTGATTCAAAATCATATTCCGTTGCTGTTCTTCGTCCCGGTAATCGTAAGGGATTTCCTTCTCCGAGGAAAAGCATAGAACGATATCGGTTTTCTTGTTGTAGGTATTCAGCATAATGGCCTTGCCCGGCTCATTGTACAGCTGTAGGGTATTCTCACGGATCAACAACTTATCTACGATAGTTATAGAGAAATAGGCCTCAAGGAAATGTAAAAACTCCGTCTCATCACCAAAGCAATATTTTCTAACCGCCGAATGAATACCATCGCAGCCGAATAACAAGTCAACCGATCGCTTTGAGCCCCCTTTGAAGACTACGTCGATGCCATCATTTTCTTCCTTTAACGATACTATACTATCACCGAAAATAAACTCGACGTCATCTTTGACAGCCTCGAACATGATATTTAGCAATACATTTCGCTCGATCTGGTATTCTTCTTTTGCGGGCTGATCACTATCATTTTCAAGGAACATCGATCTTTCGGTGACATCATCTGAATTTTTGAATTCCATCACTTCCGTAGTTATATTGTTTGACCGGATTTTGTCGAATATCCCCATACGTTTCACGATGCCGACGGTGTTTCCCTCAATATTCACAGGTGTGCCACCTTTTTTGAGACCTTCGGCGATCTCAACAACGGCCACGTTGTAACCTAATTTATTCATCCAGTAAGCCGTTGAAAGTCCGGCAAAACTTGCGCCCGAAACGAGTATTTTTTTTTCTTTTAACGATTTCATTTTTATGCGGGTTGTTTGATTGCACAAATGAACATCGTATGATCTGTGTAAACAATGTCAATACAAAGTAAGTATTGTACTATTCGAGGTTTTTGTTCCGAAATGTCAATGGGGTCATCCCGGCAGCTTTTGTAAAAAGCTTTGAAAAATATGGATAGTCATCATATCCCAATTCAGATGAGATTTCTTTTACAGATTTATCGGAATGATATAGCAAACGTTTTGCTTCTAAAATAACACGTTGTTGAATGTGATATGAAACGGAGAAGCCGGTCGCATTTTTGACACATTCATTCAAATAGGGAGGGGATATGTTTAGTTTTTGAGCATACGCTGCTGGGCTCTTAAGTCTGGTAAAATTACTTTCCAATTCTGATTTAAAGATATTTGAAATAAGCTTAAATCGTGAAAGCGCATCCGTTGATTTAGCTAATGCTAAATATTGTGAAGTAACCAGTGCGACCAATGCATTGCAACTATCTTTTAGTAATGAATGATAGAGTTTGTCGTTTTTACGTTTGGAAAATTTTATACAAAGTGATACCGCTTCGGAAATGATAGAAAACGTTTCTTGCTCCAACACTAAAGGTTTCGCGGGTGTGAGGCTTTCCAGCAGCTTCAGGTATTCCGGATTCAGACTTTCATTATTGATCGCCCAACTGCTGACAGTCATATTTTCAACTCCCAGGATACGATGCACCTGGTCAGGATGCATATAGACAACAGAATGGGGCTTAATTTCGAATTTTTGAAAATCAATTTCAACTATAACTGTTCCGCTTTCGAGCAAGAAGAATGAATGACGATCCTCTCTGTGTGATTGTTTTGCTTCGTCCGAAGAGTTTAAAGTTGCTTCTTCCGATTTGCTTAAATGTAATCTTTCAATGGCAATACCCGCATCGAAATGGTCAGCCATTGTATTTATAGGAATATTTTCGATTTTTTTGGGCACAGTTTTTCCGTTCTTTATGCAAAGATAATCCCTGCCGCCCTCCTGTAAACAACAGATTGAATAAACCTTGAATAATGCCACGATGTATACACAGTCTCATATCCTGCCTCTCCAAAGATCTCCCCCATATCCGGCAGTTTGCTCGCCTCCACCTTGCAAATGACCCTTGCCGCTATATACATCGCCTTCAGCAAAACAGCCTTCCATAACTTCCTTTTCTGCTTCGGGAGATAAAAATCCGCGTAAAGCCAGTGCCCCCCCTCGCGAAGCAGGAGATCCAATTGCCGAACGACAGCCCTGGCTTTATCTGCTGAAAAATTATCGAATACGAAACCCGTCAGGATACAGTCGAATGGCGCCGGCGCTACAAATTCCTCGATGGGCAACAGCACAAATTCAACGGAGTTGTGCCCACAATTTCGCTTCCTGGACAATTCCATCATCCTGAGCGAACTTTCTACATAAGTAATGTGCAGGCCGGAGGAATGCGCAGCAGCTATTTTTTCCAGTATCCAGCCCGTTCCTCCCCCGACGATCAGCATCCGACTGCCCGGGGCGACGTAACCAAGCATCTCAATCTGAGCATTGATCTCTGCCTGCCCAAATACCAGCCAGCTTAAAAAATCATAATACCGCGCAACAGGATCGTAATTATTACTCATTCCCCGTCCCTTTAATTCTTCAGATTGATCAGGTTCGCCGCCAACGACCCCTGAAAAGATTCATCCTTCTCATTACCGAAAAGGCTGCTACCCCCAAATTTGTCCTTCAACCCCCTGATCGCCTCCATCGCTGCCGGATAGGTGATCTGGAACAACTCCTTGGCCGAAGTCGCCTCTATCTCCAAAACCTGGTGGTCATACCTGTCCAGCACATCTAGGGCGTACGCATAATCAGTCACAACCTTCAGCAACCCCGTCGCCTCATCGGAATTCAACGCCTTCCGCTCGATCACATTCCCCAGCAGCTTTACCGTCTGCTTTAATTCGTCCAACTGACGGGACTGCTCCTTGAACTTCTTGTGATCAATCGCATAACCCTTTGTAAGATAATCTTTTAGGATTTTGTTGGCCCAGATGCGGAATTGGGTGCCTTGTCTTGATTTAACCCGGTAGCCTACCGAAATAATGACATCCAGGTTATAATACTCTACCTGGTAAGTCTTCCCATCAGTTCCAGTAGTTGCAATTTTAACAACAACTGAATCTCTCTCTAACTCGTTCTCTTTGAATATATTAAACAAATGCCTGGAAATCACTGATTTATCTCTATCGAATAAATCACCCATCTGATTGAGGCTTAACCAGACAGAATCATTTTCCAACTTAACCTCTATTTGGGTTTTCCCAAGATCCGACTCATAAAAAATAATATCTCCCTTCTCTTTCATACATTAAAAATACAAACCTCATTAGTCTGCAAGGAAAAATTGTCGTAACCGTACATCCCTGTATTAAAACCGAACGCCCCTCCTCGCCTGATACCCCCTAATAAATTGATTATCAAATCGGTAAAAAAATGGCACCGTCTATGCACCTCAAACCTCATATCAACCCGAATTCACATGTTCCGCAATTACCTCCTGGTCGCCTGGCGCAGCCTTCAAAAAAACAAGGTCTTCTCCTTCATCAATATCTTCGGCCTCTCCCTCGGACTGACCTGCTGTATCCTCATCTCCCTCTACCTCCTGCACGAGACATCCTATGACTCCCAACAGGTCAACAGCAGCCGCCTCTACCAGGTAGGCACCACCTTCATCGCCGAAGGCAAACAATCCCGCGAAGGCTGGTCCCCCTCCCCACTGGCCAATGCCCTGCAGCATGTCTTTCCACAGATAGAAGGGACTGCCCGGATCATGAACCTCTACGCCGAAGACAAAACGCTCCTCCAATACCATACCCCCGGCGGAGAAGCCCACTCTTACTTCGAAGAAAAAGGCTTCCTCGCAGACTCGGGCTTCTTTAAATTATTCACGTACAACTTTACCGAAGGCGATCCGGCCTCCGCCATGAATGCCCCCTGGTCCATCGTCCTGTCAGAAGAGATCGCCCGGAAAATGTTCGCCAACCAGTCCGCACTGAATAAGATCATTCATATCGGCAGCAGCACCAACGGCGACCACGACTATAGAGTGACCGGCGTCTTCCGACCTTCCACGGTCCCCTCGCATATCAACGCCCGCTTCTTCCTCTCGATGAACAGCGGATATTGGGGCGATTATATCAGAACGTCCACCAACTTTGCCGACAACAACGTACTGTATACCTACATCCTGCTCAAGCCCGGCGCCAATCCCGACAACCTCCAAGCCCAGTTCCCCGCATTCGTGGATAAATTCGAAGGACAAGACCTGAAGACCGAAGGATTCTACAAACAGCAGTTCCTGGTACCGGTAAAGGATATCCATTTGCATGCCGATACGTTACATACGGATGTCACCCCTTCCGGCAGTGTCACCTATCTGTATATACTCGCCTCCATTGCCGCATTCATCCTGCTGATCGCCTGTATCAATTTCATGAACCTCTCTACTGCCCGCTTTACCAAGCGATCCGCCGAAGTAGGCATCCGCAAAACGCTCGGCGCAGGGCGGCTCTCATTGATTGCCCAGTTCCTGGGCGAGGCGCTCCTGATGACCTTTATCGCATTTGCCGTCGCATTTGCCATGACATCCGCATTACTGCCCACCTTCCAAAGCGTATCCGGCATGACCCTCCAATTATCCCGCCCCCAGGTCATATCATTAGCCGCGGCATTCCTCGGCCTGGCCATCCTGACGGGACTGATAGCCGGTAGCTATCCAGCCTTTTATCTTTCCTCGTTCGAGCCCGTAAAAGTGCTCAAAGGCAAAATGTCCAACTCCCTCGCCGTAGGCTTTTTAAGGAAAGGGCTCGTCGTCTTCCAGTTCGGCATCTCGGTCATCCTCATCATTGCCTCTATCGTAATCTTCAGCCAGATGAATTACATGCGACGGGCTGACCTGGGCTTCGACAGGGACCACCAGATCATCCTGCCCTTACGCAGCGCGACTTCCAAACAGATGTATACCACCCTGAAAAAAGCGCTGGAGCAAGATTCCAGGGTCATTTCCGTTGGCGCATCCACCTATTATCCCGGCATCCATAATACGACGGACCAGACCTTCTATACGCCTGGAAAAAGCTTAGGTGATGGCATAAATATCAAGCTCAATTACGTGGATTTTGATTTTCTGAAAACGTTGCAGATCCATCTGCTGACCGGCCATCTTTTCTCGCAACAATATGCGGCGGATAGCATCGATGGGGTCGTGTTGAATGAAAAAGCAGTTACCCAGCTGGGATATACAGCCGATAATGCCATCGGCAAAACATTCTACAGCAAACCCGACCAGACCGGTCAGGTCATCAGGGTCGTAGGCGTCGTCAAAGATTTCAATTTTGAAGACCTGCATGTCCCCATCGCGGCATATGGTTTCGAAGTCAACAGTTCCTTCACCAATTTCAATTATGCCGTCATCCACACCGGAACAGGTGATGTCGGACCCGTCCTGACTGCCATGGAAAAAACCTGGCATCGGCTGGACCCCGATGAACCCTTTGAATATAATTTCCTGAACGCTGAATTCGACAAAAACTATGCAACTGATGCCCGGCTGTCGGCTATAGTCGGTTACTTTACCCTCATCGCTATCTGTATCTCCTGCCTCGGCCTCTTCGGTCTGGCAACCTTCAGCGCCGAACAACGAACCAAAGAGATAGGTATCCGGAGAGTGCTGGGCGCCAGCGCCACCAGCATCGTCACGATGCTCTCGGCAGACTTCCTCAAATTGGTGGGAATTTCATTGCTGGCAGCTTCTCCACTGGCTTATTACCTCATGCACCGGTGGTTGCAGA
>PMUF01000394.1 GCA_003167015.1 Chitinophagaceae bacterium
CAAGGTGATCATCATCGATTTTTTCTTTACTCACTGCGCCAGTATCTGCCCCATCCTCACGCATAATATGCGGCGGCTGCAGGACGCGTTGCATTTCCAGGATAAAACGAAGCAGCTGAACCTGGCGGACACCTCTTTTGTACAATTCCTTTCGTTGACGGTCGACCCCCAGCATGATTCCGTTGCGCAGCTGAAAAGGTATGCCGACAAGTACGGCGTGAATTCCGATATCTGGTGGATGCTGACCGGTCCCAAGAAGACCATTTATGATTTTGCGCTGAATGAGCTGAAGCTGGGGTTGCAGGATAGCGTCAGTGTCGATTCCAATTTCGTCCATACGGATTATATTGCCCTGCTGGACAAGGATCGCGTGATCCGGGGGTATTATCATGGTACGGATACCACCGCCATGGCCCGGCTCGGCAGCGATCTCGTCTTTATCATGCTGGAAAAGGACAAGAACAGGAAAACGACTATTTTTGCTGAGCTGAAGCCCCTGGCGATACCCATCGCGGTGATCCTGCTGGGCACTGTCCTCGGGGTTGTGTATTTCAGCCGAAAATCCAAAAAATATCCAACAGCATGAGCCAGTCTGTTCCCATCGATCAGCCGTCTCCGGGTAAGGAGCGAAATTTTACCAAGGCCATCATTATCGTCTCCATCGCCATTCCGGCGGCCGTCGCCTTTTTAATCTTAGTGCCGGTGGGCAAGGTGAATTTCGGGTTCAATACCCGGACCCTGCCGTTGTTCCATGCGATCCTGAATTCCAGTACGGCCATCCTGCTGCTCGCCAGCCTGTATTTTATCCGGCATGGCCAGGTCACTGCGCACAAGCGGGCCAACTGGACGGCGGTGGTGCTGAGTACCATCTTCCTCGTTTCCTATGTGATCTATCATGCCTCCAATCCGTCGACGCGGTTCGGGGATCTGAATCATGACGGGATACTCAGCGATGCCGAAAAGCAGCAGGCGGGCGCGCTGCGCTATGTGTATTATTTTATCCTCACCTCGCATATCCTGTTGTCGGGTATTATTATTCCGTTCGTGCTGTTCACCCTGCAGCGGGCCTACCAGGAGAAATTCGACAAGCACCGGCGGCTGGCCAGGATCACCTGGCCGATGTGGCTGTATGTGGCGGTGACGGGGGTGATCGTGTATGTGATGATCAGTCCGTATTATTGAGCGGGCGCCAGGTTCCGCTCCCGGACGTGTTATCAATGCTGCCTGTCACTTTTTCTGCTTTCTTATCAGCCGCTCATTAACCGTAAACTCTTTCCTGAAATTCCGCCGGTATGTTTTGATGTATTCCGACGGGTTCATCCCGAAGAGCTTCCGGAACTGACTGCGAAAATATTTCACATCGGAAAACCCCACCCCATACAACACCTCGCTCACATTCCGGTCCGAATCGACAAAGAGCTCCGCTGCCCTGCGCAACCGGATATAGCGTATAAAGCTTTTCACCGACTGACCGGATAGCGAATGCAGCTTTTTATACAGGGTCGAGCGGCTCTTGCCCAGCTCCTTTGCCAGCGTCTCGGTCGATAACGACTCATCGTCGATATGCCGCTCCACGATTGCAATGCATCGATCCAGGAACCGCTTGTCATCTTCCGTGATCCTCAGGTTCGTCTCGCGCCGGGTAACCTGCTTGAAAAAGTAGTCCCTCAGCTGATCCCGCCGCTGTAAGACGGCGCTTACCCTCGCCTTCAGTAGCTCGTTCTCGAAGGGCTTCCCGATATAATCGTCGGCGCCGCAAGCTACTCCCGATATTTTCAGGTCCTTGTCGACCGAGCCGGTCAGCAGGATGATCGGAATATGGTTCAGGGCCGCATCCTCCTTCACCATCCGGCAAAATTCGATCCCGTTAATATCCCGCATGAGCACATCACAGATGATGATATCGGGCAGGTGCGTCCTGACTAACTGCATGGCCGCGGTCGCGCTGTCGGATCGCAATATCCTGAATCCAGCGGAAAACAGTCCCGCGACATACGCCAGCATCTCCCGGTCATCGTCCACGATCAGCATCGATCTCGGCCCCGCTACCGGTCCGCCGGTCACCGCCTCATCGGTCGAAGCAGAGCCCGTTTCCGCTTGCAGGTGCATATTTTCCTCCTGATCCGCCACCATGCCCCGCAGCGTCAGTTCCCTGCCGGTCGCCTCCGCGACCAGCGCGGCAGGCTCAATATGCGCCCGCCCTTTTTTGAATTCCAGGAAGAAAGTCGTCCCCTTTTCTTCTTCGCTGGTGTAGGAGATCGCCGCCCCATGCCGCTCCATATGTTGCTTCGCCACGTACAGGCCGATCCCGAAGCCGCTGCCGGTGGCGTCGCCCCGCCGCCGGACAGTATAGAATTTTTCAAACAGGCGCTCGCCCACGTTCCCCGGAATGCCGACCCCGCTGTCCCGGACAGTAACGAAAACCGTATTTCCGCGTTCGCCGGCATGCACTATCACGGTCCCCTTTTCAGGTGTGTATTTCAGACCATTTGAAATGATATTGAATAGAACGATCTCCAGCTTTTCCCGGTCGCCGTAGAGCTCCAAAGGCTCAGCCGCGCATTCCAGCCGGTAGTCAATCCCCTTCATGGCCGCCTGCTGGACAAAACAGGGATATACCTCCTGGCAGATATCCGCCAGATCGAGCCGGGCGATCCGCAGTTCCTCCCGGCTGTCCGATTGCCGGAATAACAGGAGTTGATCGACCAAACCCAGCAGCCGCCGCGCGTTCCGGTAGACAATGCCCACCTCCCGCGTCTCCACCAGCTCATCCTTTCTTTCCAGGATCTCCTTCAGCGGATTCACGATCAGCGACAGGGGAGCCCGGAACTCATGCGATATCTGCGTGAGGAAGTCCATGGTACGCTCCGTCAGGTCCTTTTCCTTCCCGGCCTCGACCTGCGCCAGCCTTACTTCGTATTTCAGTTCCGCTTGCCGCAGCGTATAGAAGAGGATGAGAAAAAGGAGCGCGATCAGCCCGAAGCCATACAGTATATAGGCCCATTTCGACCGGTACCAGGGAGGGATCACGATGATCCCAAGCAGACGCTCGGTCCCGGCCCATTCACCGGCGGCATTCGTACATTTGATATGCAGCGTATAGGAGCCCTCCATCAGGCGCGCGTAACTGGCAGTTCTGTTACCGCCGCTGTAGTTCCATCCCTTGTCCCAACCTTCGAGGTAATACGCGTAGCTGATCTTGTCCGACGCGGTATATTCTACAGAGGAAAAGCTCACCGATATCGCCCCCCTCGTGAAGGGAACGGAGATCTCCGAAATGCTGTTCAGGTCCCTTCCCTTATTGATAGCCGGCAGCCGTTGGATAGGCATATTATCCATGCTCAGCGCGGTTAGCAGCAGCGCCGGTTGCCTTACATTGGGGCGGATGCTGTCGGGTTGAAAAATAACCGCCCCGCCAAGGCTGCCGAACATCAATTCCCCCTTCCGGGTCCTGATGGCAGCATTATAAAGGAACTCGTTGTTGGGCAGCCCGTCACTCTCATAAAAGCAAGTGAATTTCTGCCGCTTCGGATTCAACTGATCCAGGCCGAATAAGGTACTGATCCATAAATTGCCCTTATCGTCATCCAGTATCCTCAGTACCGAGTTATTGCTCAACCCGTCCTCCATCGAATAGCGTTTATACCTCCCCGTAATCCGGTCGAACAACAGCAGCCCGTCCCCTTCGGTGCCGACCCAGAAATTTCCCGCCCGGTCCTCCAGGATGCAGCGGACCGGGCTCCCGATCCGGTAGCTGGTATAGGTATGGCGGCCCCTGTTAATGCGATACAGCGTATTTATATCCCCTGCCCACAGATCGCCATTTTTGTCCTCCATTATGCTCAGAATGTTTCGCAGGCGTTCGTCGTAAAGCGTGAACCGGTCCGCCGCCCGGTCGTAACAATATAAGCTGCCCTCAAAGGTACCGGCCCACAGCTGCCCGGCGCGGTCCTCGTACAGCACCCAGCAGTTATTCTCCCGCCGGCCATTCGAGACACAGGCGTAGTGCCGGAACGTCCCTGTTCTCCGGTCAAACCGGTCGATGCCGCCTCCGTATCCGGCTATCCAAACGGTGTTGGTATGATCGCATAAGACACTTGTCACGAAGTCGTTGGCAAGCGAAGTCGGAGCATGCCCGTGGGTATAGTTTGAAAAGCAGTTCCTGCCGCGGTCCCAATAGCTTAGCCCGCTGCCGTCGGTGCCGATCCATATCTTGCCCGAAGGCTCCTCGCAAAGGGATAAAACGAAATTATTGATGAGACTGTTCCGGTCAGAATAGTCGTGGTTCACCACGCTGAAACGGCCGCCCTCCGGGTCGAGAATAGCTATGCCGTTACGAACAGTCCCGATCCACTTTCGCTTATCCCTATCCCTGAACAGGGTATATATCGCATTGTTCGGCAGGGACGGATCCTTCGTCTCCGTGCTAATGAATTGCGCCGCGCCCGTCCCTTCGTCGATGATGGCGACGCCCGCACCATCGGTCGCCACCCACAGCCTGCCATCCCACTCCGCGATCCTGACTACCCTGTTGGACAGCAGGGTTCTGCTATGGATAGGATAAAATCTCTGATATCGATGCTGCCCGCAACTATATACCGAAACGCCGATGTCGCCGCCGACCCACAGCGTATCCCCGCGGGAGGCCATACAGTAGGCCAGCGTAATGTCGCGATTGACCAGCTGCAGGCTGGCTGAACCGGGGTCATAACGACATAGCCCGATGGACTGCACGAAAGCCCAGATCCTGTCCTGCCCGTCCACTTCGACATCCCGCACCTGGTATTCCGTCCATGTTTGGTCCCCTGCCCGGCATGGCACGGCGAAGCCTGCATCCAGGCCCCCCCGAAAAACGATCAGTCCGTCCTTGTCGGCGGCGACGAAGATATTGTCACGTTTGTCCTTTTTGATGGCCCATATCGTGTTAAGCAGCCTTCCGGGAGGTTCGCGCGACCGATGGAAATAAGCGGGCCGGAAGCTGCCGTCGGCTGGATGATAGATGCAAAGGCCCTTGGGAGTCCCGATCCATATCCGGTGTAAGATGTCCTCATTTAGACACATCACCCGGTTGCTGACCAGTGACAGTGTGTCACTCAGCTTATTCCTGTAGACAGTAAAGGAGTACCCGTCATAACGGTTCAGACCGTCACCGGTCCCCACCCACATGAACCCATAATGATCCTGGAAAATACTGGTCACGGAATTATTTGACAACCCATTTCGCGTTCCCAGCAAAATCGATGAACCGCCGTCCGCCCGACAGGCCGGCGCTGATAGCAGACAAAAGGCTGCAGCGGCAATGATCTTATGCAAATGATTCAAATTCTTTGGCTTAAATTTCCTCTTTTTTCTCATACCTTCCTCGGATTGATCAATTTACACCCCAAAAATGGCGAGTTTGCCACCCTTGACCGAGCATAGCGGATAGTACTTTGCCGGTGAGCGTAGCTATGCCTCGCGCATGATCTGCGGATCCTTGACGATAGACAAAACCCCGGTAATAATGATTTTGATTTCCAGTTGTCCTGTTTCTACAGGATAGGTTTGCAGTATGCCAGGCGTACCGACGTTTATTGCGCCTGGCTTTTTTAAACCCATCGGCCGCGCCGTTTCTACCCTATTTCTCTACCCAAAAAATTGAATGACGATGCCCATTTTTTTCCCCGCCGTTTTTGAACGCTATGTCTTGCTCGCTCACCCTTTTTTTCAGAACTGGAAGCAAGGGATACTGACAAAGAGACAGTTGTCCCGCTATGCTGCGGTATACGGAGCCCTTATCCTGGATTTTGCCGACGGGTGGCGGGTCGCCGATGAGAACAAAGTTGCCCAACAGGAATTGGTTCATTATCTGCTATGGAGAAACTTTGCCCTCAGCCTGGCGAATGACAGTGAATATTTGCCTATTCCGCAGGTAGACCGGTTGATCGCCAGCGTGAAAATGAACGTAAGGAATTTTGCCACTGCGCTCGGGACGCTGTATGCATTCAAGGCAATACAACCGGCTGTAGTTTATTTCAAGCTCCTGGGACTACAAACACATTACAGCCACTGGCACGCCGATGAAACGTATTTTGAGATCCTTCAGGCTGATTTTATGGAGCCTATCCTGCTGGAAGAAAAGCTCTCTGCGCTTTCACCAGCGGAAAACTTCGCCGCTGCCCGGGCATGCGAAGAGACCTGCCGCCTCTTATATGATGCGCTTACCGGGATCATGGGGTACAACGTCCGGTCAGTGTGAGCGATGTTCATCAGCTGGGCGCACTGCTGTCGGATCGCGCGGATCTCGTCGGTAAAGCCGCCGCCGATCTGTTGGATGGAGTTCATTATAGCTCCGTGGCGGGGTCCCAGCCCAGGCAGGCGGCGATAGCGCCGTAGAGGTGACGCGGTCGCGGGGGATCTGGCGGGTGCAACCCCAGCAAAAAGGCTCTTTAAAAGTTGGGGCTTTTGTCGCCGTTGCCTCCGAACCTAATTATACTTTTAAATGCATTGTCTAAGGGTTCGATTCCCGGACACGGTACAAACCCGGATACAGAGCGCATTTTCGTTCTGATCCGGTTTTTTATGCGCTAATTTACTGTTAATCTGATAGATAAGTAGCGCTGCCAGATTGACCTTTCCGGTTCGATGTCCGTCTCAGAATAAGCCCATTTTTCAGGGAACATCTAACTCCAAATCATTTTTTTCAATATTTTACCTCATTAAACCTTTTCGTTTATTGGGTGGCCAAGGAACTAATGTTTATTTATATTTGTTCAGTACAACCATCATAAACACGGACGTTACGGCAATATTAGAGCGACCCCCTAAAATGATAAACAGCTTACTTAATAGCATACAAAATCTGATAACTCTAAGCCCGACAGAGATAGGCATCGTAACATCTTTGTTTAAAGAAAAGTCGTACAAAAAGGGAGACTTTTTTTTAGAAGAAGGACAAATTTGTAAACAAGCAGGATTTGTTACAAAAGGATTATTGCGATACTATATTAATCACGATGGGGAGGAAAAAACATACGCCTTTTCCCAGGAAAATGACTATGTATGTAATTATGAAAGTTTTCTTTCTCAGAGCCCGTCTTCAAAAATTATCCAGGCTTTAGAAGACTGCGATGTTCTGGTTATTTCGCATGATGACCTGCAAATATTTTATGCGAATATTCGTGAAGGGGAGCGTTTCGGCAGGATTGCAATTGAAGCAGTTTTTCTACAACTGCTGAAGGATGTCAATTCATTTTATACGGAAACTCCTGAACTTCGTTACGAGAGGTTTATAAAAAACCACGCAGATCTGCAACAAAGGATTTCCCAATACCATATAGCCTCATTTGTTGGAGTTAAACCGCAATCACTGAGCCGTATCCGTAAAAGAATTTCCACTCAATTTTGATTTATTAACTCAGGTGCATTAATGTTGACTGCTGCAAGGGTAATTTTGTGTCATAATTTAAAAACAGATTATTATGACAACCAAAATATCTTATGCAATCGCATTTTTATTGGGCTTGGGAATGATTTTTATCGGAGTCCGCTTTTTTTTATCTCCTGAAGCAGCTACAGCCGGATACGGCATACATTATAATGCACAGGGCGATTATTCTTTTCAATATATAAAAGGTATCAGGGACATTTTTTCGGGGCTGCTGATCTGCGTATTTGTGTTAATGAATGAAAGACGTTCTTTGGGCGTGACCTTATTAGCAGGGACAATGATTCCAGTTAATGATATGTTTATTGTTCTTAGCAAAAGCTATAACGGTGTTCTGCAAGCGATGCCACACATCATTGCTATCATCATTTGCTCTGTATTCGGGATAATTTTATTGGCAACTAAACACCAAAAAAAAGCACTATGAAGACTCAAGGAAACATTAAACTGATTAGTTCAGTAGACATCAATAAAAACAGTGTATTGGAATTGAATATTTTCCCAGGCGAAAAAACTCCATGGCATTACCACACTTTGTTTTCAGAAACATTTGAGGTGTTAAAAGGCACACTGGAAGTAGGGAAAGGTAAAGACATCCTCCATTTAAAACAGGGAGATAAGGCAACTATAAAACCGAATGAAAAACATTATTATCACAATGTTTCTAACGAGGATTGTACTATCACAACAACCATTGTACCTGGGAATAAGAACTTTGAAAACGCTCTTTTTATTTTAAAAGGACTTGCACAAGATGGTTTATCAAACGATGCGGGAACTCCCAATAAATTTTCAGACTTGGTAGTATTTGTCTACCTAAGCAACTCAAGAATGGTAGGGTTTCAAAAATTAGCAGAACCGATATTTAATTTTTTTGCTAAAGCCGCTATCAAAAAAGGACATCTAAATGAATTGGTACAGAGATATTGTAAATAAAAAATCTGACATAAACACAAGGGAAAAAAAACGGCAAAGCTTTGAACATTACTCTTTGGATTGTTCAGGGATTGACAGCGGCGCTGATGCTGATGTCCGCATTTATGAAAATAGCAACACCTATTCCAGAATTTTCTGCCAAATGGAAATGGACTGGCGAATTGCCTCAACAAGTTGTCCGTATGTTAGGAATAGTTGACTTGCTTGGTGGCATTGGAGTAATTTAACAATTATGAACATATAACTTTTTCTTTAAATATTCACATGCAGAGAAGAGTCACCCTTTCAACCTAGCTAATTTAAAGCCATTTACATATAACAAAGATTCAATAAATCGACCTGGCGGTTCGAACCAGTTCCCCGAACACCCGATAACCGATCAGGAAAAAATCATTTCCTAGTATTTTGGGGAACCCTTTGGGTCTGTACCATTGCTACCGCAATGAAACCCCATTTTCCGTCGAAGGTGTCCAGTTCCAAACATTCTGGAATTAAGTATTTAATCTGGTCCTTTGGAATGGCAAAGGTTAAGACTAGCGAGCTTTCAAAGAATGCTTCAACTGCAAAGGGATGATCTTTTAAGAATGAAAACATTTATGCCTGTTGAATTTGCTTGTTTCTGAGATAAAATTCATTAAATAGTATCAGGAGGCAGAACAGAGCCGCAAACACGGCGTTAAATCTGCCCCATAAAAGTAAATCAGGGGCCATTATAAACTCCAGGCTATTCATCGATGCAATTACCACAACTTGAGTAAGGGCATTAAGTCTTGTCTTAATACCACTTACGATCCAGGCCGCCATCGCGATTTCAGAAAATCCTATTGCTCTTGTTAACACTCCGGCGTTTGCATTGCCTATGATCCTTGCAACAATTTCCTGATGTCGCGGTACGAGGTTCAGCACTTTACAAAATAGCCCGTTGGCGATCCATACGGCCGCTATGAGATAGTTCAAAATTTGGTTTCTTGTCACCCTTTTATTAATAAGGATAATCTTTCAGCCATTGCCAAAAATTATCACGATGAATAATGTCTGTTTTAACTGGTTTGTATGCTTCCAGAAAGCTGGGAGGGAATTTAGATTTGGCCCCCGGGTTCCATTTGAATTCGTACGCATAAATTTTCCCATCGATTTCCTCTATATAGTCAACTTCTGCCTGGGCTTTGCTCCGCCAAAAGTAGGTATGCCCATAAAAGCCATTATGAGCCAGCAATTTTTTCCTTTCTGTCATGAGATAATTTTCCCACAAGGCGCCGATATCATTCCTGTTATCCGGTAAACTGTAATTGCCAATTAAGGCATTCCTGATGCCGTTGTCATAAAAATATATCTTCTTCTTTCGAGTGATTTCATTTCGCAGGTTCCCGCTATGCGCCCCTACTCTATAGACTACATATACTTGCTCCAAAAGGTAAATGTAACTATCCACTGTTTTTGTATCCGCACCGACTATTTGAGACAACTCGTTGATTGAAACTTCACTACCAACTTGCCATGCCAGGGCCTTTAAAATTTTTTCCAGCAACAAAGGCTTCTTTACACCGGTAAGCGACAAAACATCCTTATACAAATAACTACTGGCGAGATTATTCAATATTTGTTGTGCATCGTTCAAATTGGTTACAACTTCCGGATAGCAGCCATAGATAAGATATTGTGACAGCCTGCGAAGCAGTTCCGGAGCACCGGAGTATTCGATTATTTCAGCGCAACTTATAGGATAAAGAAAATATTCCCACTTCCGGCCTGTCAAAGGCTCCTGGGTCAGATTGGCCATATTAAGTGCAGATGATCCCGTAAGTATAAGCTGGATGCCTAATTCGGCGTCTATAATTTGCTTGCATATGCTGCCCACCTCCTCAACCATCTGTGCTTCATCCAGAATGATCATTTTTTTATCACCGAAGCTTTGTATAAGGGTCGGCACCTGGTCATTTCTCCAGAGGTTTCTGGTAGTTATCTCATCGCCATTAAAATAGGCGAAGGCTGCGCCCACTTTTTTCGTGAGGTCCTTTACAAGCGTGGTTTTCCCAACCTGCCTGGGCCCAAAAACCAGGATCGCCTTTTTATGATCAATTTGTTTAATTAATTTATTTTCAATTGTTCTGGGAATCATGGGATCTGTTTCATAGCAAATTTAGCCCATTTGGGATTCAAATCCATAAAATACCGTCCTTTTATGGAATACAATCCTAAAAAGGATATAAAATTAGCAAAATAGTTCATTATAGCTCCGTGGCGGGGTCCCAGAACAGTTTTTTAAAATCAACTACTTTATCGTCTTTGACGGCCACTCCGTCTTTTTCCAGTAACTGCTGCATTCTTTCAGGCGGGCTGTAATGGTGTTTACCGGTCAGCAGTCCGTTGCGGTTGACAACGCGATGGGCGGGGACCGGTTTTTTAGCGTAGGGTACGGCCATCATCGCCCAGCCGACCATGCGGGCTGAGAGCCGTGTGCCCAGGCAGGCGGCGATGGCGCCATAAGAGGTGACGCGGCCACGGGGGATCTGCCGGGCGACTTCGTGTACCAGGTCGAAGAAGGAATCGTCTTTTCCGCCGGAGGGTTTGACGGCGGTGAGGCGTTCGCGGGAGGGGGTGGAGGCGGGATTCGCCGTTTTTTTCGGGGCGGCCGCGGCCCGGGCTTTGCCGGTTTTCGTTGCCGGCCGCCGGACGGGGCGGTTAGTCTTTTTCGGTGTTGCCATGATCATGTCGTTGCGTCAGCAATTGAGACCGCCGCGGTTCGGGGACCCTTTCATAATCGTAGGGGCAGTGCCGGCAACCGTTGCCACAGCAGTAGCCGCGTTCCAGGTGATATTTTTCCGTCAGGACCATCAGGCCCTGTTCGTTGTAATAGAAATCGACGTCTTCAATGAGTTGTTTCATCGGGCTCCGCTCCTCCATCGGTGCGTGTCAGGGTGGCTCGCGCTGGCCCGGTCACCCTTGGGGGTCGCGGTACTCTCGCGGGCGGTATGGGCTCTTCATCTTTGATCCTTTGCAAGAGTTGGTCGTCCGGGTCCGGCAGCGACCCGTCGGGCAGGGTAAAGCAAAGGTAGTGTACCCGTTTGCTCTGCGCAATATCAAGGCTTTCATAATGGGTGCGAATATTCAGTTCGTCTTTTATCGGCACGGCGTGGATATCGTCGATGTCTTCCAGCAGGGTTAGTCCATACATATCGATCACCCATTTGGTGAACTGGTAGAGGACGGGGGAGTCCGTCTTCAGGTGAATGAGGCCGCCGGGAACCAGGATCTGCTGATAGATACGGATGAATTTCGGGTGGGTCAATCGCCGGGTGGCCCTGGACTTTCGGAGCTGGGGATCGGGGAAGGTCAGCCAGATCTCGCTGACCTCGTCTTTGACGAAATAGGAAGGCAGCTTATCGATGTGCGTGCGGAGGAAGGCGGCATTGGTGATCTTTTCTTCCAGGCATTTTTTAGCGCCGACGTAGATGCGGTTGCCTTTCATGTCTATGCCAAGGAAATTGTGCTGGGGGTACATTTTGGCAAGACCGACGGTGTATTCGCCTTTTCCACAGGCCAGTTCCAGGGTGAGGGGATGGGTGTTTTTGAAAAAGGCGCCCCACTGCCCTGCCATGCCTTCAGGGTACTGGAGGACGTTGGGGAAGGATTTGATGGCTTCGAAACGGATGAGTTTTTTTTGGCCCATGGGGCAAAAGTAGGAAAAAGCAGGCGGCTGTTTCCCTGTTGCTACATAAATACGACTAACAGTAAAAACAGCAACTTAAATACATCCAAAATGAAACAGTACATATTATGGATCGTTCTCGTATCCGCTATTCTCTGTGGCTGCAAAGCATGTAACGACGAAGTTGTGCAGGCGGTTATTGCCTTAGGAAATGTAAAATTGGTCGTCAAAAGGATTTCCGGCATCCATTACCTTAAATTTTCAAAAGGAGATCCATCGGACACCTATTCGGAAACGGATGGCTATCTGTGTGTGTCACACAATCCCGGATGCGGGTGGGTGGGAAATAATGGAAAAGATAAATTCTTTAATCAGGATATCCCTTTGCCGCCACTATGCACCATTGTGGGGACTAATTTCACCCAATTCTGGCCTGATGGAATCCCTAGTACAGGGTCTTCGGGAAGCCTGGGAGGTTGGGGATCATATGGAGCGCATCTCGATCTGGGGTCACCAGATGGTTCTTCACCCTATGTAGTACCCTGGAATAATGCCTGTCAAGGTGATTTTACCGGTAAAGTCCTTTATTACCACATTAGTTTTCTTGTATCGATGCCCGAAGGCACTGACATGGGTGAACCTGTTTTTGACCCGGGGCCGGATAATCCTCAAATCTGTTGTCCAAGTGGTTATTCCCCATCGGCTCAAAACGCGACGCCAACAGGAGTACTTCCCTCTGGATTTGAAGGCACTGCGATAATTTGTAACCCGTCTAACGTTGCAGTTTCAGGACAACTTGTGATATGGGCGACGCTAACTACTCCCCTTGCCGGAGCAGAGGGTGCCAATGTAATGAAAGACACATCTGCCATAAGCTTCCCGGCATCCGGTGCAGGCGTGGCCGTGAGTGCACCATTTAAGACTGCATTTAAGTACCAGCAAGGAACATGGGTTATTACATTGGTTAAAATAGTCGGGGTGACGGGCAATTTACCAGGAACGCCTTTGACCACTACTTTACCGGGGTCTTTGGGAGGACCCACATTTGATTTTTCCAATGGTGGCGCTTGCGGCATCCAATAAAATCGCGAAGAATATGTAGATTTAGCGGTGAATTTTCCGCTCATGCAGACCGGCTACTACCCGCTGAGAAATTCCCGGATCCATTACCGCCGCTGGGGCACAGGCCCCAGGCTGGTATTCGCCTTCCATGGTTACGGGGAATCGGCGGCCTCCTTTACCTTCCTGGGAGAGGCCATTGGTGTGGATTTTACCCTCGTAGCTATCGACCTGCCCTTCCACGGTCAGACCGAATGGAATGAAGGCCTGTTTTTCGATCCCCGGGATCTTCTCTTTGTTTTGCAGGGTATTGAGACTGCGCTGGCCTCCGCGCAACCGGCGCCCGGCGATCCTGCCGTCATGCCGCTCATGACCGATCCTGTCTCCCCGCCTGCGTCCTATCTTCCCCGATGGTGGCTCCTGGGCTATAGCATGGGCGGGAGAATAGCGCTGCAGCTCCTGCAGGACAGCCCGCAGCTGATCGACAAACTGGTCTTGCTGGCGCCGGACGGCCTCAAGCTGAATCCCTGGTACTGGCTGGCCACACAGACGCGTCCCGGCAATATCCTGTTCCGCGCGACGATGCGTCGGCCGGGATGGTTCTTCCTGCTGTTGCGGTTAGGCAATGCGCTGCAGCTGGTCAATCCCAGCGTCTATAAATTCACCGTCCAATATATCAACGACGACCGGGTACGGCAAGAGCTCTATACCCGATGGACAGCCATGCGGGGGTTCAGGCCGCGGCTCGCCGTCATCGCGGCTATCATCCGGGAAAGACAGCTTCCGGTCCGGCTGGTCTACGGACGCTATGACCGCATCATCCGGTGGGAGAGCGCTGAAAAATTCAGGAAAAGAGGGATCGCCGCTACCTGCAACCTGGTCTTACTGACCACGGGGCATCAGCTATTGCGGCCCCAATACCTGGCTATTCTGCTATCCGAGTTGACAGCTTGACCTATATTTACCAATCATTCAGCATCCGTCATGGCCCCGATGTTCCTGGTTACACTTATTGGCTGCTTCCTCTTCGCCGTTTATGGGGCGCTGATAGACTATTATCGACGGGCGTGGAGCGCTATCCCTCCCTTCACCGCATCTGCCGAAAGCATCCGGCTCCCCCGCACAAAAATTTCCGTGCTGGTGCCGGCCCGCAACGAAGAGGCCAATATCGCGGCCTGTATCGACAGCCTTTCCCGCCAATCCTACCCCAGGGACCTCTATGAGGTGATCGTCATCAATGATCACTCGACCGACAGGACCCGGGAAAT
This sequence comes from Chitinophagaceae bacterium, assembly GCA_003167015.1. Lineage (GTDB taxonomy): Bacteria > Bacteroidota > Bacteroidia > Chitinophagales > Chitinophagaceae > Puia. The sequence goes on from PMUF01000394.1 coordinate 14,339, forward strand.
AGTCAGCCAACTACACTACCCCGGTCTGTCTTTACAATGCCTCGATCTCGCGGACACAACACCCGGTCAACCCATCGTTGCGCATAAAAAAAGGGCCATCGGGACGGGCATCGGTTGCGCATCGGGCGAACTGATCGTCACCACCGATGCCGACTGCCTCTTTCATCCGGATTGGCTGGCCACGATGGCCGCATTCTATGAACAGAAGAACGCGAAATTTATCGCTGCCCCTGTCCGTATCGGCGGGCCGACTGACTCACGCCCGGGCCACGCTGCCCCTGGCCCGGCCCGCGACCACCGGTCTTTACTGTCCATTTTTCAGACGCTTGATTTTATTACTTTACAGGGCATCACCGGCGCCGCCGTAGCCAAAAAATTCCATTCGATGTGCAACGGAGCGAATCTCGCCTACGCACGCACCGCCTTCTACGAAGTGGAAGGGTTCAAAGGCATTGACTCACTGCCTTCAGGGGACGATATGCTGCTGATGCACAAGATCTACCGCAAATACCCGGATGGCGTGTTCTTTCTGAAAAGCCCGAAGGCCATCGTCACAACACACCCGGAGACCCGCTGGAAAGGCTTTTTCAATCAACGGGTTCGCTGGGCCAGCAAAGCGGATCGATATGACGACCGCCGTATCTTTTGGGTATTACTGCTGGTCTATATCGTCAACGCGTTGTTTGTCATCCTGCCGATAGCCGCCTTTTGGAATAGCTGGTGGTTGTGGTTGCTGCTGATCGGTCTGATGGCCAAGACTATGCTGGAATATCCATTTGTCCGCACCGTGGCGGCCTTTTTCAGCCAGCAGTCGCTGATGATCTATTTCCCGATCTTGCAGCCTTTGCATATCCTTTATACCATTGTGATAGGCTGGCTGGGCAAATTCGGCAGCTATCGCTGGAAAGACAGAAAAATAAGTAAATGACAGCTGCTAACCGTTCCATACGAAACCGCTTGCTGCGCAACAAAGGTGCGCTTTTCGGGCTGGTCGTCATCGGCGCTGCCATCGGGGTGGCAGTGACGGCTTATTTTATCGCTCCGGACCCCTCTCCCGATGCCAACCGGATCATCGTGGAGATCGGCGGCCGCCGGCCGGGTTTCCGGCAATTGTTCCTGTTGTTGAAAAAAGAAAGACAGCCTGCGCAAGTCGGCTTTTTCGGCCGTCTGCTGAATGGCCGCGAAGACAGGTATGAATATATTCCGATCGATAGCTATACCCGCCGGGACGACAGCCTCATCGTTCAGAAATTCATCGACGAGGGGGTGGAAGAAAGGCGGAGCTATCCATCGGCGCCGGGGACAGCCGAGGGTTCCCGATCGCGCACTAAGGCTAACCTGCCCGCCTGGCAGATCAGGACGCAGACCTTCTGGATCGGGACGGACAAATATGGCCGCGATATCCTCAGCCGGCTGCTGATCGGCGTCAGGGTCAGCCTCGCGGTGGGGATGGTGACGGTTTTGTTGTCGCTCAGCGTAGGCGTGCTATTAGGCGCGCTGGCGGGATATTTTCGGGGCCGGGTAGATGAGATCATTCTCTGGCTGGTCAACGTGATCTGGAGCATCCCTACCCTGTTGCTGGTATTCGCCATCATGCTGTTGCTGGGCAAGGGATTCTGGCAGGTTTTCATCGCCATCGGGCTTACCCTATGGGTCAACGTGGCACGTATCGTCAGAGGGCAGGTACTGGCGGTGCGGGAAAGGGAATATGTAGAAGCGGCCAGGGCCCTGGGCTATTCACATGGCCGGATATTATTTCGCCATATCCTGCCGAACGTCATGGGACCGGTCTGGGTCGTTGCGGCATCCAATTTCGCTTCAGCGATTGTCATCGAGGCAGGACTAAGCTTCCTGGGTGTTGGCGTGCAGCCGCCGCAACCCAGCTGGGGGCTGATGATAAAGGAAAATTACAACTTCATCATTACGCACAACCCTATGCTGGCGCTCGCCCCGGGATTAGCGATTATGTTACTGGTGCTGGCGTTCAACCTGCTCGGCAATGCACTGCGGGACTTACTCAATGTAAAAGCGTAAACCAGGCGACGATGACATTCATCCCTTATAAAAAATACCGGCTCTACACCCGTTTGCCGGTCGCCGATGCGAAACAGCGCCTTCGGGAACATTTGGATTCTCCTAAAAAGTGGTTTCCTTCTTCATATGTCTGTGACGGCGAAATGGCGGCGGACGAATTCACTATTTTCCGGGTCGGTCCCTTACATGTTCCCAAATGGCCCGACACCAGGGGTCAATTTTCAACTGCCGACGGAAAAACTTGTATTGATGCCCGCCTTGGACTTTCTAAGCTGGATCGTAGCCTCGCAGCCTGCGCGGTAGGGTTTCTGCTGATAATTTTCGGCGGAATGCTTTGGTCGAATTGGAAGATGGTACATAGCCTCAGGACTACCTTCCTTTTAGCCTCATTCCTTTTCGGAAGCTTATTCCTCCTGTATCTGGTAATAACGATAAACGTCCTCGTGGCAGCCCATCAATCCAAAAAATTCCTCGCCCAACTCTTCCAAGCAGAAGCTGAAGAGCCTACTCCTTAAAGACCTGTACGTTGCGGCTGAAGCTTTCATCGAGGGAGATAAAGGTCTCGGTACGTTCGATCCCTTTTATTTTCTGTAATTCATCGTGCAGTACGAAACGCAATTGATTGATGTCTTTACAAACGATCTCTGCAAACATGCTGTAGTTTCCGGTAGTATAGTTAAGCCGGACGATCTCCGGGATCTTATGCAGCTCACGGGCGACGCTGTCATATAAGGAGCTCTTTTCGAGATAGATGCCGATAAAGGCTATGACATCGTACCCCAGCTGTTTGAGATCTACATGCAGTTTTGTACCTTTAACGACAGATAATTCCTGCAATTTTTTGATCCGTACGTGAATGGTACCTCCCGAAACAAATAGCTTTTTCCCCAATTCGGCATAGGAAATCTCTGCATTTTCCATCATTTCATGGATAATCTGCAGATCCAATTTGTCGAGATTCAATTTTACCGCCATCTTAAATAGAGTTTTTAAAATTTATCTACATCCCACTGCAAATATTTGAATATTATTGAAAATACAAAAATTTTCTTTAAAAATTAGCAAAGTTTCCGCCTTTTCTTTAATTTTACATCAATAAGCAATGCCGCCGGGGAAGAGACAAAAATGATCCGGCAATATTGTAAGAATGTGGAGTGATGAAATTTGGCAGACATGCCCCCTTGTCTCGGGGGTGGGGATCCGGGATAAACATAGTGTAATGCCTGGCCCGACTAAAATCGGGTTAGACTGGGGTTGACCACCGCACATTGCGCTACTGCTAACTGCCCCGTGGAGGTTCGACTCCTCCCTCTACAGCGAACACACAGCCCCGGCTCAAAGCCGGGGTTTTTTATTAGCGGACAACGACTGTCCATTTTCGCACAGCCCTCTCACCCATCTTTCGGCAATTAATTGATAATAACCCCATTGCAAAATGGCCGCATTGTTGTGGTCTGGCAGTATCTGCTTTCTGAAAATACAATCGACATCCGATGCTAAAAAATTACTTCCGGATTGCTATTCGCAATATCCTTAAGCACAAGGCCTTTTCCCTGATCAATATCCTGGGTCTGGCCATCGGCATGACCGCTTGCTGGTTCATCTTCGAGTATGTGCGTTTCGAACGGAGCTATGACCGCTGGCATGCCAATGCGGCCAGGATCTATAGAGTCCCGCTGGATTTTGCGCATTCTTTTTCGGCGAACGATGCTGAAGTGTACAATTATGCCGCGGTTGGGCCGTCGATGAAGGCTACCTTTCCCGAGGTGGTGGATTTTGCCCGGATCCGTCCCCTTGGCTCCAATACGATGCTGTCCTATACCGATGAAAAGGGGAATAGCAGCCGGTTTTATGAATCCGATTTTTATCTGACCGATCCTTCTTTTTTGCGGATGTTCAGCTTTCCTCTCGTGGAAGGCGATCCGAATACTGCGCTTTCTGCGCCGACGGCAGTCGTCATATCCGTGAGCCTGGCGCATAAATATTTTGGTCATGAAGATCCGATGGGAAAGGTGGTTCGCATCAATAACGAGCCCTTGACCGTTAAAGGGGTGTTTGCCGACGTGCCGGAGAATTCGCACCTCCATTTTCAGCTGCTGGCGTCGGTGGGGCCGCAATTTGGTTATGCGCAAATAGAGGCGCCCGATTGGAGCACTTATGTATTGCTGGCGCCGGGGGCGAGTGCGGCGAAGCTGGAGGCGAAGCTGCCTGCTTTTGCCGATAAATTGCTGGACAAGCGATTGTCGCCGCTCAATTTGTCCGCATCGTTCATTTTGGATCCGTTGACCGATATTCATTTGAAGTCGGCGCATCGTGAAGAGTTCGAAGCGCAGGGCAGCGAGAAGACCTTGTATTTCCTGACGATCCTGGGAGTGTTTATCCTGGTGATCGCCTGGATCAATTATGTCAATCTCTCTACGGCAAGATCGATGGAGCGGGCGAGGGAAGTCGGGGTACGCAAGGTGGCCGGAGCTACCCGGTGGCAGCTGGCCGGTCAGTTCATGCTGGAGTCGATGCTGATCAATGGGCTCGCTCTCGTGGTGACGATCGGGATCGTCACGCTCACGGGGCATTTTTTTGATGAATTTGTGGGGAAGGGGGTGCATCGGGCTTTTTTGGCGAGTGGTATTTTACGGCAGTGGTCGTTCTGGGCGGCGCTCGTGGGGATCTTTATAGTGGCCTCGGTACAGGTGGGGGCCTATCCGAGCTTTATCATCTCGGCTTTCAAGCCAGTGCTGGTCTTAAAAGGGCGGTTTCAGCGTTCGACAAAAGGCGTTTTTTTCAGGCAGGCGCTGGTGACCTTCCAGTTCTTCCTGTCGATCCTGCTGATTGCCGGTACGCTGGTGGTATACCGTCAGCTGCAGTTCATGCGTAGCCAGGACCCGGGTTACAAACTGGATCAGCTGCTGATCGTGAAGGCGCCGGCGGTAACGGATTCGACGCTCACTACCCGGGTGGCGGCGTTCAAATCAGAATTGTCCGGGGATCCGGCTGTCCGGGGGGTAGCGCCCACCTCCGAAATACCGGGCCAGCGTATCGAGGCCGATAATGGGGTACGGCGCATCGACCAGACTAAGAAAGCCAACAATTGGTTTGCTGATTTTCTGGCCATAGACCGGGATTTTGTGTCTACCTATGGAGTCCGGCTGGTCGCGGGAAGCAATCTTCCGGAAAGTGAGCAGGGCGACTGGGCGCAGACCAAACAGGCTCGGGTAATGGTTAATGAAGCACTGGCCAAACGGCTGGGTTACGCCAGCCCGGCGGCGGCCGTACATCAGCAGATCTATTTTCTGTCCTGGTTTGGCGATATACAGGCGGAGATCGTTGGAGTCGTGAAGGATTATCAGCAGCAGTCGCTGCAAACAGCGCCTAAACCGATCATGTTCTATATGATTAACCATCTGCGGCCCGGTTATTTTGCGGTGAATATGGACGTCAGGAATCTCCCGCGGACGCTGGACCATATCAAGCAGGCGTATAACAGGATCTTTGCCGGCAACGCCTATGAGGCCTTTTTTCTGAATGATCATTTCGAGAAGCAGTACGGGGCGGACGAGAAGCTGGGTAGTCTTTTCAGCTTATTTGCCGGTCTCGCCATTTTTGTGGCGTGTATGGGCCTGCTGGGGTTGTCGAGCTATATGATCCGGCTTCGGGTCAGGGAGATCGGTATCCGGAAGGTGTTGGGCGCTCCCATCTATAGTCTGCTCGCGCTTTTGTCCCGGGATTTCGTTCGATTGATCGGATTGGCCGCGTTGATTGCCTTGCCGGTCATTTATTTTGGATCGGATCGCTGGCTGCGCAACTATGCGTTCCATATCCGGGTGGGCTGGACGATCCTGGTCCTACCGCCGTTGGTGCTGATGATCATCGCGATGGTGATCATCGGTTGGCAGAGCCTGAAAATGGCGACGACGAATCCGGTAAAGGATTTACGAAATGATTGATCCGCATTTTAGAACTTTTTTACCCTTGTTTTTTCGCTGCTCGCGTAACGATTTTGCCCAACCGCTTTCCCGCGGCCTACAATTTCAGAAACCGCCTGGTGACGACCCCGCCCTCGGACGTGGAGACCCTCAGGAAATACATCCCCCGCGCCAGCCCCGAGAGGGAAAGGTCGATCGTACAGGAAGGAGTCGCGGCAGAGACGACCTGGCGGCTGACCACCGCGCCATTCACATCCACTACACTCATCGAAAGGGTCCGGTTGACCGCACTTTGGATATCGACCACCAGCATCGAACCTCCCTGCGGCATATATACATTCGCGATGGCAAAATCCGGGACAGGACGCAGGACGGCGGCCACGGCCGAGAAGGAGACGTTACCCGCGACGGAGGTCTTTAGCCGGTAATAGCTGGTTCCCGGCAACGGATCGGCATCTTTCCAGCTATACTGCGTCCCGGACAAATTCAGCGCCTCGTTTTCCTGGCCGAGATCGGCCCAGCTTATGCCGTCCTGGCTTCTCTGGATGTCGAAAAGGACTGCTCCGGCCTCCTCCGCGGTCCACTGCAACAGCACATCCTGCGGCTCCATCGTGGCGGTAAAATGATCCGTCGACAGGGCAAGGGGAAAGGCAGATAAGATGTCGGTGTTCTTCACCACCTGGAAGAGCAGCTGGTGACCGGCATTATTAGGATGCGTACTGTCGTAAGCGAGGGTAGGGTTAAGCGAGAGCGAATCGGCTGCCACCAGCGGATTATAGAAATTCAGGCTGAACGCAGGAAACTCCGCGAGCACGGAATCACGCTCTGTTCTAAGTATTTCTTTTTGCGCCGTCGGGATGGCCCCTCTTGGCTGCGTGGTGGTGACATAGGCTATCTTGCCGGCATTGATGACCTCCTGGTAAATCACCCGGAGATTGGCCATCGTTTGCTGAACGGTGAAATCGGCGACGACATCGTTGGAGGCATAGGCAATCAGGACCACATCCGGATGATAGCTCAACGCCTTGGTGATGTTGTGCGCCGTATCGGGCGCTGCCCCGCTCAGCGTATCCCAGCTCGGCAGACCGGCAAAAGTCACCGAACCCCCAAGGGCTATGTTGTAGATCGTGTCGATGAGCCCCAGGCTCTGATAATAGGCCTGTGTCAGGTTCACCCAGGAATCGGAGATCGGGATGGCGCCGGTTCCGGCGGCCGTAGACGAGCCGATGACGGCAATGATACGTTTGGTTTGTGCGGCAGCACCCATCGAGCACGCCAAAATGACGGCAAAGGTGAACAGATACTTGTTCATAAGAGAAGAGTTTAGGAGTGACAAAGAAATCCGGCAATAAAGGGTGCGAAGAAAGTAGGCATTGGAGCGGATGCGGAAAAAGGACACTGGAAGATGTGGGGAGAGGAAACTTTTGAGAAAGGCTACAACCTTTGTTAAAGGTAAAAATCTTCGACCAGTATTTACAGAAATTTTTTAAAATTCCGCCGGAATCGCTTATCTTTAGCTTAGTTGTTTAACTAACTGTATGCCAGACAACCAATTTAAAAAAGGGGAGCTCTATAGCTTCATTACCGGCAAGGCCAGCACCGCCATCGCCCGTAACCTGCAGAAAAAGTTCGCTGCAGCAGGCCTGAAGATCACCATAGAGCAGTGGAGCGTACTGTACCACCTGTGGAAAGAGGACGGCAAAAGCCAGCAGGAACTTTGCGTGGCGACTTTCCGGGACAAGCCCAGCATTACCCGGCTGGTGGACAACCTGGAAAAACAGCAGCTCGTCAGGCGGGTGGCGTCGGAACAGGACCGCCGGATCAACCTGATCTACGTGACGCGGCAGGCGCATAAACTACAGGAGGAGACAATGCAGCTGGCGGAGGCGACGTTGAACGAGGCGCTGGACGGCGTGCCGCCCGAACGCATAGACATCTGCAAGGAAGTATTGCAGGTGGTCTATGATAATCTGAGAAATGGAGGCGGCCGGGATCGAAAAGCTTAACGATTATTCACCATAAAACTATTTTTCTATGAGCGCGTCTACCGAAAAAGCCCAGGCCCTGAAAGGCGCCGAGTGGCTGGTCAAAGAAAGCTCCCCTTTCGAAACCTTCATCCCGGAAGACTTCAATGAGGAGCAACATATGGTAAAAGACATGTGTAATGCTTTCCTGGATGCAGAGGTCCTGCCGGTCATCGACCGTATCGACAAGCTGGAGCCCGGCCTGATGCCATCACTGATTGTGAAGGCGGGTGAACAAGGCCTGCTGGGCGCGGCCGTACCGGAAGAATATGGCGGCCTGGGCAAAGACTTCATTACGGCCACGCTGGTCAACGAAGGGTTGGGCGGCGGCTTTTCTTTTTCCGTAGCCGTCTCCGCGCATACGGGTATCGGTACCTTGCCTATCCTCTATTTCGGTACCCCGGAACAGAAGAAAAAGTATATCCCCAAACTGGCCAGCGGCGAATGGAAAGGCTCTTACGGCCTGACGGAGCCGAACAGCGGCAGTGACGCCCTGGGCGCGAAGACAACGGCCAAACTAACGGCCGACGGAAAATATTACCTGCTCAACGGGCAGAAATGCTGGATCACGAACGGCGGATTTGCGGATATCTATACGGTGTTCGCCAAGATCGACGGGGATAAGTTCTCCGCTTTCATCGTCGAAAGAGGATTCGAAGGGTTTACCCGGGGGCCGGAAGAACATAAGATGGGCATCAAGGGCTCGTCTACCGTGCAGCTGTACTTCCAGGACTGTAAAGTACCTGTTGAAAACCTGCTGGGCGAAGCCGGCAAAGGTCACATCATCGCCTTCAACATCC
>PMUF01000262.1 GCA_003167015.1 Chitinophagaceae bacterium
CAGCCCAATTAAAAAAACGACTCCCAGCAACAGATACGCGTCGCCAAAACTCAGTGCATTGGACTGCCGGAGCACGCCGGCATCCAGCAGGCCCAACGCCTGCCGCTCAGCGTCAAAGCCGGTTGCTCCCTTGTCGGCAAAAAACCGGGTATACCCCGACAGCCGCTGCATCACTCCCGGATCGCCCACCGAAAGATGGGATACCAGGTCGGTGCGATGGACGGCATTGCGGTGGGCCAAATAGGTATTGACGGTAGCAATACCGAACGAGCCGCCTAACTGCCGCATCATATTGTTCAGCGCGGTTCCTTGCGGAATGTCCTTCGCCTCCAGCGAAGAAACCGCCAGGGTGGACAGCGGCACAGTGACGATAGCAAGTCCTATGGCTCTAAAGATCAGTGGAATATATATATTATCGGCTCCGGCATCCAGGTCGAGACGGGACATCTGCCAGGTGAACAGCATGAACAGGAACATGCCGGAAGTGATCATGACCACCGGTGGCAGCCCCCGCTGGAGCAGCCGCGCGGAAATCAGCAACCCCCCAATGGCGAGGATGGCGCCGGGCAACAGCAGCAATCCGGTCCCGGTGGGTGTAAAGTTCAAAAGTCGTTGCGCATAGACCGGTGTCAGATAGACGGAGCTGTACAAACCGATACCGGAGACGAAAGTCAGCAACGCCGCCACACTGAGGTTGCGGCTCTTCAGCACCCGGAGATTCACGACGGGATGCTGTACGGTCAGTTCCCACCCGATGAAAAAGGAAAGACAGAAGGCCGCTACTATAGTCAGCACGACGATATAGTTCGCCGAAAACCAATCATCCGTCTGTCCTCTTTCCAGCACGACCTGCAACGCTCCTATCCCAATCGCCAGCAGTAAGATCCCCGTCCAATCGATTTTACCCGTTGCCGCCCGGATGGGCGCCTCTCCCAGCAGGGACGAACAGATCACGACGACCATCAGGCCGATCGGAATATTGATATAGAATATCCACGGCCACGAAAAGTGCTCGGTGATGTATCCGCCCAGCGTAGGCCCGATAGTCGGACCTACAAAGATGCCGACCCCAAACAACGCGCTGGCGATATTCTGTTTTTCCTTCGGAAATTGCTCATAGACGATGGCCGCCGATACCGACAGCAACGCTCCCCCACCCATCCCCTGCATAAAACGGCAGGCCACGAGCATCCAGATATTCGTGGCCTGACCGCATAGGAACGAGAAGAGGGTGAACAGGATCACCGACCCGATATAATAATTCCGCCTGCCTAGTTTGGCCGCCAAAAAGCTGGTGATGGGAATGATGATCACATTGGCAATCGCATAGGCCGTGATCACCCAGGAAGTGTCTTCCAAAGTGGCGCCCAGGTTGCCGCTCATATAGGACAAAGCCACATTCACAATAGAAGTGTCGATCAATTCCATGACAGCGGCAGCGATCACCGTGATGATAAGGATCTGGCGTCTCATGCCGGTTCCCTCACTGCGTTCATGGCCTGGAAGGCCTGCTCCGGCGAAGACAGATACAACCGATAGATATCTTCCGTCTGGCCGACGCGGATCTCGTATTCGTCCTTTTCCAGCGCTTCTACCAGCGCTTCGGCCACCACTGAAGGCGCAATCCCATTTTGACCGCCTATTTCCGCGGAGAATTCAGTGTCGACCAGCGGCGGCATCAGCTCGAATACTTTGACACCGGATGATGGCATAAGCTTGTGCCGCAGCGATAAGGTGTAGGAATGTAATGCTGCCTTACTGGCGGCATAGGTAGCCAGCCGGGCGCCGGGAACAAATGCCACAATAGAGCTGACATTCACAATCGCAGCCTCTGACTGTTGCTTCAACAATGGCAACAGCAGCTCATTGAGGCGAAGCACTGACAGATAGTTGGTCACCATCTCCTCACCGGCTTTCGCGGCAGTATCGGCGTCTTCTGCGGTAAGGTCGTAGAAAAAGGCCTTCCCCGCATTGTTGATGACAATATTAAGGTCCGGATGGTCCCGGCGAAGGATCCCGACCAGCCGCGTGACATCGGCAGGATCGGATACATCTCCGGCAATGGCCGTCGTATTCGGTAACTGAGCCGCCGCCGCTTGCAGCCGTTTTTCATTGCGGCCGGTAATGATAACGCGGTTCCCCCGGCTGCTGAACAATTGGGCGAGGGCAAACCCGATACCGGCACTGCCGCCGGTGATCAGGATAGTGTTGTTGGACGATTTCATGTTATTTAATTTTAATACCGATCGGTATATTTTTGAACAAAAAAAATTACAATTCCCTGATCAATTTTTCAACGGACTTCATTACGCTCTTGCGATGGCCCACCTGACCTGTCGCCCGGTTGATCAGAATGGCCCCTTCGATCAACGCGATCAGCGTGAGCGCAGTTTGCTCCGGGTCGACTTCCTTGTGAAACTCCTTCGTTGCTATGCCTTTTTCGATCAGCTTGACCAGCCGGTCTTTCCAGGCCAGCACAACATGGCAGACCTTACTCTTAAGGACAGGATGCGTATCATCCGCATCGACAGTCGTATTCATGATGGGACATCCTCCCTCGGGAAAAGGATACTTGGAATAGCCCTCATATACATCGACATACACCATCAATTGCTCCCGCACAGTCTGCCGTCCGGCCATACCGGCCCGGGTCAAAGCCCCCAGCTTCTCGATATTATAATCGAACGCCGCCAGGGCCACTTCATCCTTATCGGCGAAATTGCCATAGATGCTGCCCTTGGTCAAACCCGTCGCCTCTGTCATATCGGACAGCGAAGTGCCTGCATACCCCTTCTTGTTGAAGATCGGAGCCGTCTTCTCGATGATGAACTGCCGCGTCCGTTCCGCCTTACTGATATTTTTATCCTCTTTCACGACACAAAAATATACCATTCGGTATAAATGGCAAAATTATTCTTTTTACATTAGCTGCAAATTGTACCATGTTCGCAGCCATCGACCGGTTTGTAGCCACCTATATCCACCTCACCGAAGAAGAGTTGTCCTTCTTCCATTCCCTGTTGCGGCATCGGCATGTGAAAAAGCGGACCTTCCTGTTACAGGAAGGAGAAATATGTGATTTTGAAGCTTTTATCCTGAAAGGATGNNGCGGTCGAAGACTGGTGGGTCAGCGACCTGACCAGCTTCTCCCAACGCACGCCTTCGAATCTTTTTATCGAAACCCTGGAAGACTGTGAACTGCTCTCCATCGATTACCCCGGCAAGGCCCTGCTGTTCGAAAGGGTCCCCGCCTTTGAAAGGATGTTCCGGCTATTGGTACAACGATCGCTCAGCGTATTGCAACAACGCTTTTACGCTACGGTTTCCCAAACTGCGGAAGAACGATATCTTCAATTCCTTGAAAAATATCCCCTCGTAGCGCAACGTGTGCCCCAGCACCAGATCGCCCGCTACATCGGCGTGTCACCGGAATTCCTCAGCAAGATCAGAGGCATGATGCAAAAACGGCACTAACTCACCCGGCCCGACCGCAGCACAATCACCCCACCCGCGCGCCGAACACGACCCGCGCCGCCTCCGCCATTTCCTCCCCCAGGATAGTATGCGGCCTGCCGGGATACACCCTTTCAGTCACATCGGCATGCATGCCCCGCAACAAAGCGGTCGTAGCCGCCACCCGCTGCAACGGCACATGCGGATCTTGATCTCCCGTCCCGATAAATACCGGCGTCCCGTCAAAATTTCCTTTATAATTTTCCGTATAGATCTTGTCCCCGATCAGTCCACCGGTAAAAGCCGCCACCCCGCCATACCGCGCAGCGTTCCGCGCCGCAAATTCCAGGGTCAGACAGGCGCCTTGCGAAAAGCCAAGGAAAAATATCTTCTCTTTCGCGATGCCGGCGGCTACGATATCATCCACCGCTGTCCCCAGCAAATCCAGGGCGGACCCCAACCAAGGCTGATTCTGTGCCGGCGGCGCCAAAAAGGAGTAGGGATACCACGAATGGCCCGTCGCCTCCGGCGCCAGCAAGGCATAGTCCTTCACCGGCAGATGATCCGCCAGTGAAAGGATGTCTTCCGCAGAAGCGCCGCGGCCGTGAACCATGATCAACGCCCGGGCGGCGGCCGTCAGTGGCCTGCCGCCTGTGATAATATTCTTTGTATGCATAAGTTAAAGTCTGACCTTCGGTCGAGCCCCTTCCAGCGGCTCCTGTTTAATGTAAAGCAGGTAATGATTGCTCGATGCTCGCACGCATCGATTCATATTGCTCGGGCAGCTTAAGATGAGTGCCCAGCTGATCCAGCGGCTCATCCACCGTGAATCCGGGATTATCGGTCGCCAGTTCGAACAACACGCCGCCCGGCTCACGGAAATACAGCGAAAAGAAATAATCCCGGTTGATCTTCGGCGTGATATGCAGCCCTCTGCTGAGTATCTTTTCCCGGAACGCCATTTGTACCTCCTCATTAGCGACACGGAAAGCCACATGATGATTGGTGCCGCCACCACTCAACCCGCGGGACATAGCAGGCGCCGCAACAAGATCGACGATCGACGCAGTGGGAATCGCATCGGTACGATAGCGATACCTGTCCCCTTCCTGTTCTTCCAACCGGTAGCCGAATACGTCCGTCAGAATGGCCGCCGTCGGTTGGACATCCCTCAATGTCAGGGTTACACTGTGAAAGCCCTTGGTGCCTACCTCAGCCGTCACTTCGCCTGTAGCCCAGGGCTTACGTTCATCCGGATACTTCGAAGCGATCAGATGGATCTTCAATCCGTCAGGATCTTCAAAAGGCAAATAGGTCTCCCCCAGCCTCCCGGCTATTTCTCCATGCCGAACATTAAACCGGCTGAACCGTTCAGCCCAAAATGGAAGACTGTCCACAGGAACAGAATAGCCTATCTCCGTGGCCATACCAGTGCCCGCACGCCCATTGGTAACGCCTTCCCAGGGAAAGAATGTGAGAATAGTACCGGGCGTACCGGTCTCATTGCCATAGTAAAAATGATACGTCCCGGGGTCATCGAAATTGACGGTCTTTTTGACCATCCGCAGACCCAGTACCCGGGTATAAAAATCGAGGTTTCTTTGAGCATCACCAGCAATAGCTGTAATGTGGTGAATGCCGTTTATATTGTTTGTCATATTTTTTAAATTTTATTTTGCATCGGTACTTCTATCACCAGGATCTGTGCGTCATCTTCCAGTGACCGCACGGCGACCGTTTCCCTGTCTGTGATCCCCAAACCATCGCGGGCTTCCAATGGCTGCCCATTGACATCGAACGACCCCCGGATGACAAAAAAATAGATCCCGTTGCCCTTCTTTTTCCTTTCATAGATAAATTCCCGCCCGGCATCCCACCGCCCCATATGGAACCAGGCATCCTGGTAGATCCAGGAACCTTCCTCCCCCGGGTTCGGCGACAATACCTGCTGCAACCGGTTATGCCCCTTTTCCGGGTCCAGCCTCACCTGATCATACCGGGGCTCGACATTCAGCCGGTTGGGGAAAACCCATATCTGCAGGAATTTCGCCGGCTGGTCCGGGCTGTTGTTGTATTCGCTGTGAAATACCCCTCTCCCGGTGCTCATCACCTGGATCTCTCCCTGGCTGACAACCTGCCGGTGACCCAAATTGTCTTCATGAACCAGGCTGCCTTCCAACGGAATACTGATGATCTCCATATTATCATGAGGATGGGAACCAAAACCCCTACCCCCTGCTACGATGTCGTCATTCAGCACCCGAAGCATCCCGAACTGGATTCTCCCGGGATTGAAATAACCGGCGAAACTGAAAGATTGATGGCTCTCCAGCCAGCCATGCTGGGCATGTCCCCTGGTGTCGGCCTTATGTAAGATTGTATTTTCCATATTTTCATTG
>PMUF01000234.1 GCA_003167015.1 Chitinophagaceae bacterium
TGAAAATAAAAATCGTCGTTCTGTTTTTGCAGCGGATAGTTCCCGTAATGCGTCACGACATATGGAACGCCTTTATAGACGAAAGCAAAAATGTGTGTTATGCCCCTCAGATCTTCCCATTTGGGATCGAGGATATGGATCGTCAGCTTGCCATCGCTCTTTTCCCTCACCTCGCCCCTGACATCGGGCTGTTGGTTCATGAAGGTACTGTAGGTACCATAGAGACCCTCTTTATAAGTATTGGTATTGTAGACCGGTATCCGCCGTTTTTCTACGCTGTCGATGTGTACAAGATCGTTGTAGCTATAGACAACTGTAGTTGTCGGCGGCAGTTGGATGGCTTTCGCGATGAAGTCGTCGATGACCTGGTTGCCTTGCTGCATCAGCACCGACGGAAATTCAGCTGCGGAAGTGATCACCAGCGTCGTATCGAGGCCGGCCAGTTTCGCATACCCCTCGTCCTTCAGCGCGTAGATGGCGGCACTCAGGTAGCAATAACGTGTCCGCGCCGGCTCAGCGAAAGAGAACCTTTTCAGCTGGAACAGGATGGCGCCGTTGCCCGAACCAGCATCCGTATAAGCATTCATGATACTCACCAGTTGCGGCTGGACGGGGGTCTTCAGTACCAGTTTCACCGGCTTATTGTCCGGACCCCTAAGCCAGGTACCGATGGTCGTGTCCTGCCGGGAGTCGAAAAAGGCAATTATCTTATAAAGGCTCCTGACAGGCTGGCGTGAGGGGGCAGTCAGCTGGAATACGCTGGTGAGATCCTGCGAGAACAAGGAGGTGGAGGCCAGGAGCAGAAGAAAGGTGGTTAGCGCTCGGTTCATGCCGTTAAGCTACCAACTTTTTGTGGATTTTATACCTCAGCCGTCGCTGATACTGACATAAAACGTTGATTCCGGCATGGCATTGTAATTGTCTTCTTATCGAAAACAACCATCATGTCAGGCACATTGATCGAATCAGTCCATTCAGCCTTTTCGGCTGATGTCAGAACAAAGGTCGCCCTTCTCCTCGGCGAATCGGGAACCAATATCCAGAAGGCTGTCCAGGACGCCGTCCCTTTGATATTGACCGACATCCTGCACAAGTCCTATTTCCCCGAGGCCAATGCCCTCGTATGGGACCTGTCGCGGCAGGCAGCCGCCGGCGATCTGTTCGGCGAGCTGCATGAACTGACTATCAATGCCGGCGGTCTCGTTCCCGGCAGCGTGCTGCTGAATAAGGGAATGGAGTACGCCAGATTGCTGCTGGATAGCCGTCTTGACCCCGTCGTCAACGAATTAGGGCGGCATGCCGGTATTAGCATCCCCTCCGCCACTTTTATCACAGGTCTTGTCAGCTTTGCCGCCCTCGATACCATCGGCCGGCATATTGCCATGTACAACGTAGATGCGCCCGCGCTGGCGCTATGGATCAAGACGCAAACGGAAAATATTAAGGTGGCCACACCGAACGGATTGAGGGTGCCGCAGGCATTGGGCATTCATCATTATCCGTGGGAAACACCGGCAAAACGTTCGCGCAATGTCGCCATGTATGTCGCACTCCTGCTGATCATTATCGTTGCCACTGCCTTCCTCTTAATTCGGAAGCATCAAAATGATGTTACCTCTACCTCTACCGATTCGGTAGCTCCGGCCAGAATGTCTCCGGCGGACACGGGCACGGCGCGCTAACGCGACAACCGCAGCACGATTACCTGGTGGCGTCCGATCGTCCCACGGAAATGGGTATCCGTAGTACCCGTCTGCCGGTCTTTCCACAGATCTTTTATCGGATGACCGCCCCCGATACCATATTCCTTCCAGGCAAGATCCAGTTGTTTTTCCTGGTCGCCCCGGTTGAGCAGGCAGACAGCGGTATCCCCACCCTGTAAAGGCTTGACAAAGACTTCCAGCCCTTCTTTCATGCTGACCCGGTACCCTTGCCTTCCCATCGGGTCCTGGTCAATTGCAATGAGATTCTTATTGGTCAGTATCGCCCTTGTATCGTCAGACATATTACGAAGATCGTTGCCCGAGATCAGCGGCGCCGCCAGCATACACCACAGGCTGAAATGCGCCCTTGATTCATCGACAGTCAATCCTTCATTACCCACCTCCAGCATATCCGGGTCATTCCAGTGGCCCGGACCGGCATATTTCTCCAGACCATTCTCCAAATCCATATTACCCAGCACGCTGCCGCTGCGGGGAGAACCATCCGGGTTCGCGGGCGTACTCCAGATAGCCGAAATGTCCCCCGTCGACCGCCATAAATGACCCACATCCTCCGCCCACAACCAGGGCTTATTGGACCCCCATTCACACAGGCTGAAGACAATCGGCCTTCCCGCCTTATACAGGGCATCCCTCATCAGCGTATACGAGGCCAGGGCATTCTGATCCTTCAGGGTATTGCACCAGTCTTCCTTCAGATAGTCTACTCCCCAGGCTGCATACTGCCGTGCATCCTGGTACTCATAGCCGAGGCTCGCCGGCCGCCCGGCGCAGGTCTTCGTCCCCGCACAGGTATAGATGCCGAACTTCAACCCTTTGGAATGAATATAATCAGCCAGCGCCTTGATCCCACCGGGAAATTTTACCGAATCGGCAATGATGTTACCAGCACTATCCCTGCCCACCTGCCAGCAGTCATCGATCACAATGTACCGGTAGCCGGCTTGCTGCATCCCCGAGGCGACCATCGCATCGGCCACCTCCCGAATGACTTTTTCATTGATGCCGTCACAGGCGAATTTGTTCCAGCTGTTCCACCCCATGGGCGGTGTCTGGGCAAGGCTTTCGAATTTCTGTGCCCGTGCGGGCAGGATATCAAAAACGGCGATGCACATCAGCATCGCCGCTACAATACGGATTTGTCGCATAGTTAGATGACTGTTTACATGAAAAATTGTTCCGAAACGATTTTGCCGTCCTTCACATGATAAATGCAGAGCTCGGTCATGTCCATACGTTTAGCCCCTTTCATGGTGACGCCCATGGTCATGGTCACGGCAAAGGAATCGCCGGCTACCATGGGTTCGGATACCTGTCCCCCGTGATACTCTTCCACCATTTCACTCCATTTCTTACCCTTTTGGATAATAGCATCCAATCCATGGGTCTCCTTTTGGAAATCCGCGTTGCCGTGCGGCTCTATGCTGACCGCATCTTCTGCAAACAATTCTTTCTGAGCACCTTCGAAGTCGCCTTTTTTGCAAAGTTCGACGAGGCGGTTGGCAATCTCAACCGTCGTCATAGTCGTGGTTGTTGTTGACATAAAAAATGTTTTGGGAAAGTTACTGTAATTCTGCAACATTCGGCGGAGCAACGGCGTCCCTATTGTTATCAATCAATACTATGCTGAGAAACTATGTCAAAATCGCCCTGCGCAACCTCTGGCGCAACAAGGTTTTTTCCCTCATCAATGTGCTGGGCCTGTCCATCGGGCTGACGGCCTGCCTGCTGATCGCCGCCTATGTGCAGGACGAAACGCACTATGACCGGTTTGCGGCGCGGGCGGGAGACATCTACCGCGTCAACCTGGGCGTCTCCACCGCCACCAAGTCCGACTATCCCATGGTCGACGTGGCCGTCGGGCCGGGCATGGCCGCAGCCTATCCCGAGATAGAGACCTGTACCCGGCTGACTCAGCTGGGCGATAATTTCGTCCGGTATGGAACGCGGCAGTTCAAAGAGCAGAAACTGGTCTGTGTCGATTCCAACTTCTTTGGCGTCTTCAACCTCCCTTTCCTCGAGGGCGATCCCCATACCGCGCTCATCCAACCCAACAGCCTCGTCATCACCAGGGCCTTTGCCGATAAGTATTTCGGCGCCGGGTCCGCCGTGGGCAAGACCGTCGAGCTGGATCGTTTCGGCGCCTGCAAAGTCACCGGCGTCATCGATAAGGTGCCGGATAACGCTCACTTCCATTTCGATGCCTTTCTCAGCTGGTCAACTTTACATATCACTCAATATACCTGGAGCAATGTCGGTACCTACACCTACCTCCTTCTTCGTCCCCATACCGATGCCGCAGTCTTGCAGACCCGATTTCCGCAACTTGTCGGGAAATATGTCGTTCCCGAAATAGCCCGCGACATGGGCGTACCCCTCGCTGAAGCGCAAAAGGCCGTCAACACCTTCGTTTTTTCCCTTACCCCGCTGACCGACATCCACCTGAACTCCGATACCAAATACGAACTCGAGGCCAACGGCAGCAGCCGTTATGTGCTGATCTTCGGCGCCCTGGCCGTCTTCATCCTGTTGCTGGCCTGCGCCAACTTCACCAACCTGTCCACCGCCAGCGCCGCCGGCCG
>PMUF01000450.1 GCA_003167015.1 Chitinophagaceae bacterium
CGTTTGTCCGGGCGCAGGAAAAGGGTTTTGTGCCGTATCCTGAAGATTCGGCTTTACTGGCCACCCTTTCACAACAATACCAGCAACAGTATAAGGAAGAATGCAGCAGCCTGCCTTCGCTGAATCGTAAAGACTACCAGAAGATATATGATGAGCGCCGGAAGAGCATTCAAGAGGTCTTCGATCAACAGGAGATCTACACGTCTGCTGTAGCACAGAGCTATCTCAACGCGCTGGCGGGGGAAATCGTCAGGGACAACCCGGTGCTGCAGGGTCAGCGTTTCCACTGTTATTTTTCCCGCACCTATATTCCCAATGCCAGCTATATCGGCGAGGGTATTATTCTGTTCAATATGGGCCTGTTCGAGCGGCTGACTGACGAGAGCCAGGCCGCTTTCGTGCTATGTCATGAGATCTCTCATTTCCTGCTGCGGCACCAGGAGAAGAGCATGGAAAAATATGTGACCGATATCAATTCGCCGGAAGTGCAGGCGGAACTGCGCAAGATCAAGGGATCTGAATATCATAAGCTGGAAAAACTGGAGACATTGGTGAAGGGGCTGACCTTCGACAGCCGGAGGCATAGCCGGAACCATGAATCGGAGGCGGACTCCATGGCGGTGGTGCTGATGCGGCGGACGCCATTTGCGTTGTCGGGAGCTGTGACCGCGCTGGGGTTGCTGGACAGTGTGGACAGAGATGGCTTTGATACAGAGGGCAGTCTTCAAAACACCTTTAACGCCAGCGACTATCCTTTCCGGAAAAAATGGCTGGCGCGGGAGGAGGGGCTGCTGGGCGGCCATGCCCGGCTGCATAAGGACGAGATGGAGGATTCTTTGAAGACCCATCCCGATTGTCGTTTGCGGAGCCGACTGATCGGCCTGCTGGTCGCCGGTGATAAGGGTCGCGCTTTTGCGATCGATTCCGTCAAATTCAGGATGTTGCAGGGATTGTTCGGATATGAGGTCATTGAATATGCCTTTGCCGCCAAAGAGTATACGCAAAGCCTGTTTTTAGCGTTGAAACTACTGCAGCGCCGACCGGATGATGTCTATGCGGTGTCGCAGGTCGGCAGGGTGCTGAACGGCCTTTACCAGGCGCAGAAGGTGCATACGCTGGGTAAGGTGGCGGACCTGCCCGGACCGGATTACCCGGTTAATTACAATGCGCTGCTGCAGTTCGTGCAGAACCTGTATTTGGAGGATCTGGCCGCGATCAGCTATTATTTCCTGGCTTCGCATCGCCCCCAGTTGGATAGCTATGGGCCTTTCAAAAAAGTGTTCGAGGAGAGTGTGGCGCATAAGACAGAGCAATGAGGAAGAGGACGCGCGAGGGCGCGGCAGAAGTAGCGGGAGGGGCGGTCGCGGCTTCCCGGGAGGGGCAGATAAAATGTTATATCCTAAACTAAAATAACCATTTATGTCAACAGCCAGAAACATTATCCGATGGGCTTTGCTTGCAGCCCTGACCATTTGCTTACCGATGCGGGGCCTGCTGGCGCAGGCCAAGCTGAGCGTCGATAAGGTCTATTCGGCCTATTTGCGCAATAGCGGCACGATAACTGCCCAAGGCCAGATCAAAGGCTATTTCTTTTTGTATATGAGCGATAAGATCGACAGGCATACGAATGAGTATACGCTGCAGATCCTGGATGAAAACCTTAATAAGGTCCAGAGCATCAAATTCGAGGATTCCAAGAAGCTAAGTCTGCTGGAATCGGCTTATAATGGCACCAGCCTGTCTTTCCTGTTCAAGAATGAGGACAACAAGACGCTGGACATGAAGATCTATGACTTCGACGGCAAGCTGAAGTATACGTATAGCAGGGATTTCGACAAGAAAACGGATGATCTGATGAAACAGTACGAGACGCTGCATACGGACGATGGAATGAACAAGAACGTATTCGATATCGGGAATCAGGGTTACGTGTCGGTCCTGCCGCTGCGGGACGGGAAGCAGCGGACCTACGAGGTAGATTATTATTCCTCCGACGCCAAGAAACAGTGGACATATGAGCCGAATGACGATGCGGAAAAATATGCCATGGCGGAATATATGGGCTGTACGGACAGCCTGATCATCCTGGAGGTGCTGAAGAAGAACCATACGATGGGTACGGATTTCAGCTCGCACCTGGTAGGGATCAACTTCGTGACGAAGAAAAAACAGTTCGAGATCGACGGGACCAATGACCAGTACAACCTGGTGCCTTCCAGCGTGGTGCCGATGGATTCCGGCCGGATCATGATCATGGCATCATATTATGACAAGAACCAGAATGTCGTCAAGGATTTCAGCCGGGGACTGGCGATCTATGTGGCTACTACCTCGGGGAAGGTGCTGTCAAAGACTTACAACAGCTGGGCTGGGGACATGGCGCGGTACCTGCCTACCAACAGCAAGGGGAAGATCGACGATGTAGGGTATCTGTATATTCACAAGCTGATCCGTACCCCTGACAACCGGCTGTTCGTAGTCGGGGAAGGATACAAGCGGCAGGCCAATGCGGCGGGGATCGCTGTGAATACGCTGTCCATATTAGCGAGGGGTGGGGAGACGAGCATGGGCAATACCAAGATCGTCATTACGGACCTTGTGATGATGGAATTCAACAGCCAGTATAAGGTGACGAATGCGACGATCTACGACAAGACCAAGAATACGGCCATTGCCAGTAATATAGCCGACTACAACAGCCAGCATATGCTGGCGGAATATCTGAAGATGATGGGTGCGTTCGACTATGCCTTTACGACGGGGGAGCCCGATAACTCCGTTTTTTCCGTGTGCTACAGCGACTGGGAAAGGACCTCAGAGTATCACGGGCAGACTTTCAATGCGATCCGCTACAATGGCAAGAAGTTCACTACGGACAAGATCGAGCTAAAATCGAAAGCGAGTATGATGCATGTCTTCCCGGCCAAGGGGGGATCGATCATGATCATGGAGTATTATAAGAAGGACAAGCGGCTGGATTTCCGACTGGAGAAGCTAGGGTAGAGGCGAGGGGGCATCGCCTACGACGGAGGAAGAGGCTGACGGAGCGGCCGAAGGGGTCGTTGGGGAGGCCGGGGCCATCTTGAGGGCCGGGCGGGAGCGGGACAGCCATTTGTCGCGCAGCCGCAGGAAGGGGCGTTCGATGACCAGGTGCAGCAGCCAGCCTCCGAGCAGAGACATGACGATACAGACGGCGAAGAGCGCGTAGCTGTCATCGCCGAAACCGTAATGATGTGCTGCGACATGGGCCAGGTGGATCAACTGTTTGTGGACGAGATAAATAGCATAGGATAGCGTGGCGATCAGCGTGGTGAAGCGGGAGGAATAGCGGTACAGTATACAGGAAGGGCTTAGGGCGGCGAGTACGAGGACGCCGTATGCCAGCGATATCAGCGGATAGCCGGCGATGGCGCCGCTGAAACTGTACTGGCGATCTTCGAACATGAACCACCAGGCGAAGGCGATGAGCAGGAGGCCGAGTAATAGTATACGGTTGCCATGCCGGGTGAGGCCCTGCCAGCTTTTGGGATAGAAGTGAAAGATGGCTGCAAGGGTAACGCCGGCCAGCAGGCCGTCGAGGCGGGAGAAGGTGAAATAATAGATCCATTTATAGTAGGCGACGCCAAAGCCTTCGTGGTCCGGCAGCAGGGTTGGCGCGATGAAATGATACCAGTTGAAGAGACGGACGGCAAGGCCGAAGAAGAAGATGACGGGTAAACACCAGACGATCGCTTTGCGGGGAGAGCCAATGGCTGCCAGCCCGATGACGAATAAAGGCAATATCAAATAGAACTGTTCTTCGATGCAGAGTGACCAGGCGTGGGAAAAGGCGGCGGTATGCTGGATATCGAGGCCGAAATTCTGGGTAAAGGTAAGGAAACGCCAGAGCGGGGGCAGGGTACTACGTTCGGTGAAGGTGGGGATGGTGAAGTAGAGTATCAATACGGCGAGATAGGCAGGGATGATGCGGAGGAAGCGTTTGAAGTAGAAGGTTCCGTATTCCACGGGTTGGTTGCGGGCGACCTTGCCGAGCAGCTGGCCGCCGATGAGATAGCCGCTCAAAACGAAAAAAAGATCGACGCCGGTCCAGCCGAAGTTACCGATGGTCTCATAGAGGCAGGTC
>PMUF01000332.1 GCA_003167015.1 Chitinophagaceae bacterium
TGCATGTTCGATCCCATCAGCGCACGGTTGGCATCATCATGCTCCAGGAAGGGGATCAGCGAAGCGCTGAGGCCCACGATCTGGTTAGGGGCGACGTCCATATATTCCACTTCACTCTTGTCGAGGATCGGGAAATCGCCCGTCTGACGGCTGACGATCTTCTCTTCGACAAAGTTCCCTTTTTCATCCAACGGAATATTCGCCTGCGCGATCTTGGCAATATCTTCTTCTTCCGCACTCAGGTAGGTCAGCTTTTTCAGATCCACCTTTCCTTCCGATACCTTCCGGTACGGCGTCTCGATAAAGCCCATTTCGTTGATCTTAGCGTGTACGCACAGCGTAGAGATCAACCCGATATTCGGTCCTTCCGGTGTCTCGATCGTACAGAGACGGCCATAGTGAGAGTAGTGTACGTCACGGACTTCGAAGCCGGCACGTTCGCGGGACAGACCGCCTGGTCCGAGGGCAGAGATCCTCCGTTTATGTGTGATCTCGCTCAACGGATTGGTCTGGTCGAGGAACTGCGATAACTGCGAAGTACCGAAGAAGGAATTGATAACCGAGCTCAGCGTCCTGGCATTGATCAGGTCCACCGGAGTGAACACTTCATTGTCACGGACGTTCATCCTTTCACGGATGGTACGGGCCATACGGGCCAGACCTACGCCGAACTGGGCGTACAGCTGTTCACCCACGGTCCGCACGCGACGGTTGCTCAGGTGATCGATATCGTCGATTTCGGCCTTGGCATTCGTCAGCCGGACCAGGTACTTGATGATCTCGATCATGTCTTCCTTCGTCAGCGTCTTCTGATCCAGCGGCTGGTTCAGATTCAGCTTGCGGTTGATCTTATAGCGACCTACTTCCCCGAGGTCATAACGCTTGTCGCTGAAGAACAATTTATCGATAATACCACGGGCTGTCTCATCATCGGGCGCATCAGCACCGCGCAACTGGCGGTAGATATGCTGAACGGCTTCCAGTTCCGAGTTCGAGGTATCTTTATTCAGGGTATTATAAATAATGGCATAGTCGCCGCCTACATCCTCTTTCTGGATGAAGACGCTCTTCACATCCATGTCGACGACCATGTCGATGGCCTCTTCGTCCAGGATGGTGTCACGTTCGAGCACGATTTCGTTACGCTCGATCGAGACGACTTCACCGGTATCTTCATCGACGAAATCCTCTACCCAGGTGCGCAGCACACGGGCAGCCAGTTTCTTGCCAATGTATTTTTGTAAGGCCTTCTTATCCGCCTTCACCTCGTCGGCCATGCCGAACAATTCGAGGATATCCTTGTCCGTTTCATAACCGATGGAACGGAGCAGGGTGGTCACCGGGAATTTCTTCTTACGGTCAATGTAAGCATACATGACATTATTGATGTCCGTGGCAAATTCCATCCAGGCGCCCTTGAAAGGGATCACGCGGGCAGAATAGATCTTCGTGCCGTTGGGGTGAATCGACTGCCCGAAGAATACACCCGGCGAACGGTGCAACTGAGAGACGACTACACGCTCGGCGCCATTGATGACAAAAGTGCCGCGTGGGGTCATATACGGGATATTCCCCAGGAATACGTCCTGTACGATCGTCTGGAAGTCCACGTGCTCCTCGTCGTTACAGCTCAAACGTAATTTGGCTTTCAACGGGACCGCGTAAGTCAAACCACGCTCCATACACTCTTCGATCGTGTAACGGGGCGGATCGATGAAGTAATCCAGGAACTCCAGCATGAAAATGTTCCGCGTATCGGTGATCGGGAAATTCTCTTTGAACACTTTGAACAAACCTTCAATATTACGTTTGTCCGGCGTGGTCTCTAACTGGAAAAATTCTTTAAAAGATTGGATCTGCACTTCCAGAAGATCAGGAGTTTCGGCAAGGTGCTTGATTTTACCGAAGTTGATCCTGTTTTGCAATTTTGTTGAAGACATATTGTGTAAAACCGGTTTTTATATAGTTCAAACTCAAAATCGTCTATGGGCTCAATCATCCTTGATCGCTGACAATCAATAATTTACGCATACAAACAAACGCCAGCGATCCTGTCGGTATAGGGAAACGGACCGCAAATGTAGCCTTTTTTTGCAAAACAAGCAAAAAAAGAGGTCCGCCTCAAATCGTTAAATTTTCGAGGCGGCCCTCTATAAACATCATTACCGGGTAGCCTTCCGGCTATCCGGGAACTAAGCGATCTCTACTTCAGCACCGGATTCCTTCAGCTTGGCTACCAAAGCTTCAGCATCAGCCTTGCTGATACCTTCCTTGAGGGGCTTGGGAGCACCGTCAACCAGGTCCTTGGCTTCTTTCAGCCCCAGACCGGTCAGGTCCTTAACGACCTTGACAACCTGCAGCTTGTTAGGGCCGGCGGCTTTCAGGATCACGTTGAAGGAGGTCTTTTCTTCAGCAGCGGCAGCGCCACCACCTGCAGCGGGACCAGCGGCAACAGCTACAGCAGCAGCTGCAGGCTCGATACCGTATTCTTCCTTCAGGATCTTAGCTAATTCGTTTACTTCTTTTACAGTCAGTCCTACTAACTGCTCAGCGAATGATTTTAAGTCTGCCATGTTTGTAAATTTTTTCCGCCTTCACTGCTTTTTTAATGTGGCTCCGGCGGAGGTTTAAAAAAATTTTGCCTTCGTCTTTCGCCCCAAAGGCCTGGGCTTTACCCCGGGAAAACTCGCCTCCCCGGTCATTATCTTCTTGACGCGCCGGCCGCCACGACCAATGCCGCTACGCCCGGTGCCACGCCATCTCTTTCTTAATTTGCCCCGGCAGCTTCGGCCCTCGCCTCCAGCGCCTTGATCAGGCTCGCCAGCTTGCCACCTGCATTCAGCCCGCTGATCACATTCTTCGCAGGCGACTGCAGCAGACCGATAATCTCACCGATCAGGTCATGCTTGCTCTTCAGCGTCGTCAACGCCTTCAACTGATCATCTCCGGCAAATACATCACCGTCGATAAAAGCAGCCTTCAGAACAGGCTTTTCCAGGTTGCCATCCTTCCGGAAGGAACTGATGATCAGCGCAGGCTCCTTGGCATCCTCAGAGAACAGCAGCGCCGTAACCCCGTTCAGGGATTCATACACACCCGAAAACCGCTTGTCGTCAATACCCTCCAACGCCTTCTTGATCAGCGTGTTCTTCGCCACTTTCATTTCTACATTCTTGTCAAAGCAGATCCGGCGCAGCTTGCCAACCTGCTCTACCGTCAACGACTCCGTATTGGTGACGTAGAAGTTATTATATTCCTTGAACTTGTCTTTCAACAGCTCAATGACTTCGTTTTTTTGATCTTTGTTCATAACTCTTTGTGTTGTACCCGATCGATCGGGATTGGATAAATCATTTTTTCTTCCTGTCCGCCACCCCACTTACTTCAGTGCCGCAGGCGGTCAGTCGCCCATCCTACTGAATAAAGGCTTTAGCGTCCAAAGCAATACTAGGGCTCATAGAGCTCGCCATGAATACGCTCTTGACATAGGTACCCTTGGCAGTGGCCGGCTTGGCCCTGAGTATAGCGCCGATCAGCTCCTGGCTGTTCTCCGCCAGCTTCTCTGGCGTAAAGCTTACTCTGCCGATGGAAGCGTGGATGATCCCTGCCTTATCCACCTTGAAAGCAACCTTACCGCCTTTTACCTCTTTAACAGCAGCAGCCACATCATTGGTGACCGTTCC
>PMUF01000215.1 GCA_003167015.1 Chitinophagaceae bacterium
ACCAGGCCGTCCACCAGCCCGGCCCCCGGCGCAACGGCCGCCGGCCCTGCTCCTGCAACGCTTGCCCCAGCCCTCCCGGTCTCCCGCTTCCGGGTCGTAGCCGCACTGCTGATCCTGCTGGTCCTCATCTTTTCCAAATACTTCTACATGGCCAGCATGAGCAGCTATTACACCTTTTTCCTCATCGATAAATTTCATGTTTCTGTCCAAAACTCCCAGATGCTGCTATTTCTCTTTCTCTTTGCCGTAGCCGCAGGAACGCTGATCGGTGGACCCGTTGGCGACCGCATCGGCAGAAAATACGTCATCTGGGTATCGATTCTCGGCGTAGCCCCCTTTACCCTGCTGCTGCCTTATGCTAACCTTTTCTGGACAGGCGTTTTGTCGGTCGTCATTGGCGTCGTCCTTTCCTCAGCTTTCAGCGCCATCCTGGTATATGCTCAGGAGCTCGTACCGGGCAAAGTGGGACTGATCGCCGGCCTTTTCTTCGGCCTGGCTTTCGGAATGGGCGGCATCGGAGCCGCAGTACTAGGCAGACTGGCCGATCACACCAGTATCCGGCACGTCTTCCAGTTGTGCGCTTTTTTACCGCTGCTGGGGCTGATGACAGGATTCCTGCCCAACGTAGAGTCGCCCGGCACGCAACGGCCCGGACGATAAACCCTTACCGGCGCACCTGCCGCAACCCCCTATCGCCGCCACCATCATCCGCCTGCCGCCGTCGCCACTCCCTCCCCCCGTCATGGCCAATACCCCCCCCTCATGCCCAATACCATAAGAAAGACCGGAGGCACCTGGCCAAAGCCACGCACATCCGGTCTGAATAAAAGCCATCCTGAGAGCAGGACGGCCTCTAACGATTGCTTGCCATATGAAAAAAAAGTTATTTCTTCTTGGTAGTGTCGGCAGCCATCTTAGAAGAATCAGCAGCCATCTTGGAAGAATCGGCAGCCATCTTAGAAGAATCAGCAGCCATCTTGGAAGAATCAGCAGCCTTGGTTGCAGAAGAATCAGCTGCTTTAGTGTCAGAGCTGGCGTTGTTACAAGCGGCGAAAGCGGCAATAGCAGCTACGAACAGAAACTTTTTCATTTGTGATTGTTTTTATGATAATTGAATGGTTCCTTGGTTAATACCACGGCTTAAAAAAGTGACCTAAGCTTAAAAGCCATCCCTAAATAGGACGGCCTCTAATAACGATTGCTTGCCTTATGAAAAATTATTTCTTCTTGGTAGTGTCAGCAGCAGCCTTGGCAGAAGAATCAGCCTTTACTGCAGAAGAATCAGCCTTAGCCGCAGAAGAATCAGCCTTTACTGCAGAAGAGTCAGCCTTTACTGCAGAAGAATCAGTTTTAGCTTCAGAGCTGGCGCTGTTGTTACAAGCGGCGAAAGCGGCGATAGCGGCTACGAACAAGAATTTTTTCATTTGTGATTTGTTTTACGTTTATTGATTGGTTCCGTGGTTAATACCACGGTGTAAAAAAAGTAACCCGCCAAAATCAACGTTTTTTATATTTTTTTAACTTTAATGCGTATTTCATGGTTTTTGAGTTATCCGCAGGGTTTTTTGAATATTTTACCTTTCATTTGGGTTACGAATCTTTAATTTGGGTATTAAACAGCGTAACAGCGTGAGGACCGAGACAACCGAACAAAAATTACTCGAAGGGTTGGCATGTAACGACAGAAAGGCCATCGAAACCATTTATAAACGACATTATAACATGGTTCAGGCATTGATTCTCAGTAACAGCGGCTACCCGGATGACGCTCGGGATATTTTTCAGGAGGCAATGATCGTCCTCTATCAAAAAGTCAAATCCGGTTCCTTTGAGCTCAATTGTCAGCTGAAAACCTACCTCTATTCCGTATCCCGCCGCCTCTGGCTCAAACGCCTGAGCCAATCGCAGAGAACTTACGCCGAAGTGGAAGATCTGCAGGAGACGGTACCCGTAGAAGACGAACTTGAACGGCATGCGCAGCATGACCTGGATTTTCAGGTGATGGAACAATCCCTGAACAGCCTGGGTGAACCCTGCCGGAGCCTGTTAAAGGCTTATTATCTCGAAATGAAAAGTATGGTCGAAATAGCAGGCGATTTCGGCTATACCAATGCGGATAACGCGAAGAACCAAAAGTATAAATGCCTGATGCGGTTGAAAAAAATATTCAGTCAGTACAAAAAATAGTGCGAGAGATGCAAGACACTGCCCTTTTAGATGCCGTCGAACGATATATCAACGGGGACATGCTCCCCGAAGAACGATTGTTTTTCGAGCATGTCCGGAAGACCAACCCGGACGTCGACCAGCTGGTGGTCGAACATACCTTATTCCTTGACCAGTTCGCCAGATACGGCGAGATTCACCGGTTGAAGACCCAATTGGAAGATGTCCATGAGGCTCTCTCCCAATCCGGCCAGATCGAGCAGCCACGCCCGGCCAAAGTCACCGTCCTTTGGAAAAAATATAAGCGCGTCATCGGAGTCGCCGCTTCCATCGCAGGCATCACCGCCCTCGGGATCAGCGTGCTGGTCTCCCTGTTGTCCCCCAAAGTCAATAAAGGCCAGCTCGACTATCTGAGCGGCCAGATCGCCGCCCAAGGCAAAAAGATCAATAACATCTACAATAAAGTCAATTCGGCGGAGCCTGCAACANNCGGCACCGGCTTCCTGATCGACGGGAAAGGCTACCTCATCACCAGCGCCCATGTGGTAAGAGGCGCTACCCGGATCGAAGTACAGAATTCATTGGGGGAATACGATGCCCGGATCATCCAGCTGGACCCGACAGCCGATCTGGCTCTCCTCAAAATCGACGACACTTCCTATCATGCTTTTAACGGCCTGCCCTACGGCATCAGCAAAACGGATGGCGAACTCGGCGAAGACCTCTTTATACTTGGTTATCCCCGCCCGGAAATCGTATATGGCAAAGGCTATCTTAGCGCCGCAACCGGCTTCGAAGGCGATACCACGGAATTTGAGCTCACTATTGCCGCAAACCCCGGCAACAGCGGCACACCCGTGCTCAACAACGATGGCCAGGTCATCGGTATTCTTACCTCCAGCCAGCATAATGCACAAGGCATGGTCTTCGCGGTCCGCTCACGCAATATCTTCCGCGCTATCGATTCGATCAGAGCTGACAGCAGCCTTCAAAAAATCGACAGCAATCTCGTTCACCTCAGAGTACCGCTCAATTCCTCCCTCAAAGGAATGGATCGCAAAACCCAGATCAAACGTATCGAAGATTATATCTTCATCGTAAAAAGAAACTAAAAAAGCCCGCCCCCCATACGAATGGCGGCGCGGGCCTACTATTATTTCTACCTTTTATTTCCAAAGATTCGAAGGATATTCCCCCTTTGCAATCAACGCATTCAAACTGGCCTGCACCCCGGGAGCATCCTCTTTATAGGTCACGCCGAACCATTGGGACGACGTCGGTATGACCCGGATATTCCCCTTTCCATCACGGATCAGCTTGTCCCCGATGATCGGAATAAAGAATTCAGCCTTGGGGTTGGCGCCCTGTTCCTGCAGGAATTCGCCGAATATTTTTTCCGTATAGGCAAAAACAGAAGGATCGAAACCCCAGAAATTCATGGATACCTTTGAATCGTAGGGCACTTCGAACTTTTTATCGCCTTCCTCATAGGTTATCTTATCACCATCCTGATAGATCTTCGTCCTTTCAGCGATGGACACAAGATTCCCCGCAGCATCTACCTGGCAGACGCCGCGGCTGACCGTACCATTGTCCGACAGCGTTTTGGCCAGCTCATAACCGATAATACAATACAGTTTCGGGCTCACCTCCCTGGTCAGAAAGGCATACGCCTTTTCAAAAGCATCCCGGCCATAAAAATCATCCGCGTTGATGACGGCAAACGGCTCCTTGATCGCATCTTTCGCGCAGAGGACCGCATGCGCCGTTCCCCACGGCTTTGTCCGCTCCGCAGGCACAGGGTAACTGCCCGTAAAAGAATGCAGGTCCTGGAAAACATAATCGATCTCTACCTTACCCTTTAATTTAGGCTCGAAAATATTCTTGAAATCATCAGCGAAGTCCTTGCGGATGATGAATACAACCTTGGTAAACCCCGCACGGATGGCGTCATAGATCGAGTAGTCCATAATAGTTTCTCCGCTGGGTCCAAAGCCTTGAATCTGTTTCATACTCCCATATCGGGAAGCCATACCGGCCGCCAGGATCAAAAGGGTTGGTTGCATTATCGTAATTTTAATTTTAGGACACGAAAATAAAGCAATACGATGAATATTCCATCTCTTCCGGACTCACAGCACCCGTCTCACCCGGACCCGCAGGGACCATCTCTTGCAAAGCCGCTGCAACCATTTCCCCCGGAGCCTCTTGAATGGCCGGGGCTAGCCGAAAAAAATATCAGCGCCGATGTCCTGCGCCTGGACAGGTTGCATCCTGTTATCTCAGGCAACAAATGGTTCAAATTGAAAGGATATCTCCGGGAGGCCCTGCAATCGCCAGGCCAGCCCGTGATAACCTTCGGCGGCCCATGGTCTAACCATCTCATCGCAGCCGCCTATGCAGCCCGTCAGCAAGGCCTGACGACGATAGGCATCGTCCGGGGCGAACGACCACCCGTGCTGTCCGCGACATTGACGGCCGCTGCCGCCTGTGGCATGCAATTGGAATTTATCCCACGCGGGGAATATGCGAAAAAAGATCAGCCTGATTTTCTTCGACGGCTGACCGGTCGCTTCCCCGGCGCATATATCATTCCGGAAGGAGGCGCAGGCCCCATCGGGATCGAAGGCAGTGAGGATATCCTGAGGATAGGCGACACCAGTCAATATACCCACATCCTTTGCGCCGTTGGCACCGGCACCACATTGATGGGCCTCATCCGCGCAGCCGGTCCCGGCCAGGTGGTGATCGGCATTCCTGTCCTGAAGGGCTTCGACGAATGGACCGCTATCGACCCTCATAGCTTTTTAACCGCGGAACAAAAGACCGGCGCCCGTCTGCTGTCCGGCTATCATTTCGGCGGCTACGCCCGTCACCCTCCGGAACTGCTGGAATTCATGAACCGATGGTACAGAGAGACAGGAGTACCGTCTGACATAGTTTATACAGGGAAATTGTTTTTTGCGGTATGGGATAGCGCCCGCCAGGGTCTTTTTCCCGCCGGTTCCCGTTTATTAGTTATCCATAGCGGTGGATTACAAGGCAATTTATCCCTCNNTAGCTTCGTTATCCAGATGATGCAAAGAACCGCTAGCCTCCTGTTTATTTTCCTTTTTTTTTCAGCTATCCTCCGGGCGCAGGACACCCTGCCACATTTCACCGCCACCGCCCGTGGACCCGGAAAGATTCTCATCAGCTGGCGCAACAATTATCCCATCATCAACCAGATCAGCATTCAGCGTTCTACCGACAGCCTGAAGAATTTTACGACGCTGCTGACCGTACCTGATCCAACCCTCCCTGCCAATGGAGTGGTCGACAACAAAGCCCCCCATCCTAATTTTTACTACCGGCTTTTCATCGTTCTCGACGCCGGAAAATACCTGTTCACTCCATCCCAACGCCCCAGGTCGAATACCGCCGAAGGCGAGATCGCCGACAAAGACAAAGACAAGGATAAGGACAAGGACAAAGAAGATCAGTCCGACTTTACTCCTGCAAAAATGGCCAATTCGCGAATCGTCTTTGTCGACCCTGCCAGGGACCGCCAGCCTGCCGCCATCAAGAGCCCTTCATCGATTCA
>PMUF01000242.1 GCA_003167015.1 Chitinophagaceae bacterium
CCTTCACCACCATTGATTACGGGAAGGCATCGATCCGGGGCGGCAGCGAACTGGCCAAAGCCGGCGGAACAGTGACCAGGACAGGACTCAGTCAGGAGTACGCGTTTAGTTATAGTGACTATAAGACGGAGCCGCTGGAATTACTCGTGCCGAAGATCTTCGGCGGCGGCGGCGACTGGCGCGGCGATATCTCCGAAGATCAATCCAAAGCGATAGCCGCCCTGCAGAATATGCCACAGCCATTGGGGCAGTCGCTGCAACAATTCTTCCATCTCTATTGGGGTGGGATCGGAGAGGATACAGGAGGACCAGCCTATGCGGGCGCCGTCGTCTGCCTGCTGGCCTTGCTGGGCTTCTTCCTGCTGGACGGCCGCCAGAAATGGTGGATACTCGGCATTGGCATATTCAGCATCATGCTGAGCTGGGGCGGTTACTTCGCCGATTTTAACGGATTGATGATGAAAATCCTGCCGGGTTACAATAAGTTTCGCGCACCAAGCATAATCCTGGTCATTCCCAACTTTCTGTTGTGTATGCTGGCCATGCTCAGCCTGCAAAAGATCCTGACGGTGACCCCGGCCGACCGGGTGGCAGCCTGGGCGAAATTCAAGAAAGGATTGTACCTGACGGGCAGCATATTCGTTCTCCTGCTGGTGCTGTATGTCAGCTATGATTATAAGGGAATGATCGATCAACGGATCACTCAGTCCATGGGCAATCCCGGGGCGCAACAGGCTGAATATGTGCATAGCTTCCTGGCCGGACTGCGGGAAGACAGGCAGTCGCTATTCCTCAACAGCATCGGCCGGTCCTTCCTTTACATCGCTGCCGCTGCCGTTCTCGCCGGCCTGGCCATCAAGGGACGACTGCGCCCGTTAGTGTCCGTCATGCTGATCGGGGCGCTGGCCTTTATTGACCTGATCTCTATCGACACACACTACCTCAACAATGACATATACCAGGACGAGGAGGTGGCGCAGACCCCTTTCTCTCCTACCCCCGCCGATCAGCAGGTAATGCAGGACAAAAGCTATTACCGGGTCTTCGATCTTCGGCAGGGCGGACTCGAGACCCTGACCTATGGGGCAGCTACTTCTTATTTCCACCGGTCAATCGGCGGCTATCACCCGGCAAAGCTGAGCATTTATGAAGACCTGATCGAACAACAGCTGGGTAAATTTCCCAATTGTTTGCCGGTGCTCAACATGCTGAACACGAAGTACATTTTTCAGCAGTCACAGGATGGCAAGGAGCATGTAGCGCAAAATCCCGATGCATTGGGCGCAGCCTGGTTCGTCAGATCGGTACGTTTTAAACAAACGCCTCAGCAGGTGATGGATGCACTGACAGGGCTGGACACAAAGGACACAGCCATTGTTTTTAGTGCGGACAGCGGCAAGGCGGTATATGATGCCCCGCCGGTCAGTGATTCGGCCATGACAGCAGGCGCCGGTCCGGGCAGCCCCCATGACACCATCGAATTGACAAAACACGACAATGATGAGATGGACTATTCATCGGCGGCATCCCGGAAGCGCTTTGCCGTCTTCAGCGAAGTGTTTTATGACCGGGGCTGGAAGGCCTACATCGACGACGCGGAAACGCCGATCATCCGGACCAATTATATGCTGCGGGGGCTGTCGGTACCGTCGGGGAAACACGACATCCGTTTTGTTTTTCATCCCGCATCTTACTACACCAGCCGCACGTTGCAGATCCTGGCAGGATTTATTCTTCTGGCGCTGCTGCTATGGGCGGGCATCGCGGAATGGAGAAATGTTAAAAAAATTAACGTATAAGGAGGGCGGCGCATCCGATTATCTTTTTCAATATGTGAACCAAAAACACCCTAATTTCGTTTCTTTTTTTACAAGGTTTCATATATTCTGATTATGGTTATTTTAGTGTTTTTTCTGTGCCACTGGTTTCTGTCCCTATTTTCACAAACTTTCTTCCTGCACCGCTACTCCTCGCACAAGATGTTTAAGATGAATAAGTTCTGGGAGAGATTTTTTTACGGATTCACCTTCCTCTCACAAGGATCATCCTTTCTGAACCCGCGGGCCTATGCTATCCTTCACCGGATGCACCACGCCTATAGCGATACGGAAAAAGACCCTCACTCCCCTCACTTTTTCAAGGATGTGTGGACCATGACGGTCCAGACAAAGAACATCTACATGGACTACCTGCTCTATAAGAAGGAACCTGAACCCGCCTTTCGCGGCAACTACCCCACCTGGCCGTCCCTCGACCGGATCAGCGATCTTTGGCCGACGAGGATTGCCTTCGGCTTGTTATATGTCGCCTTCTACGTCGCCTTTGCTACTCATTGGTGGATGTTCCTGCTGCTGCCGATCCATTTTTTCATGGGCCCGATCCATGGCGCCGCCGTCAATTGGTGCGGTCATAAGTACGGCTATTCCAATTACGACAATGAAGATCACAGCAAAAATTCCCTGCCGCTGGATTTTCTGATGATGGGCGAGTTATTCCAGAACAACCATCATAAGAGCCCCAATGACGCCAACTTCGCCAAAAGATGGTTCGAATTCGACCCTACGTGGCAAGTCATCCGGCTGCTGAATGCCGCACACATCATCAGGCTCAGGAAGAGGCCTGCCCTTCCGATACGGCCTGTTAAACGACAGAAGCTAGTGGAAGTGGAAGAGATTGAAGTATAAAACATGCGTATGTTCCGCCTGATCTCGATTCTTTGCCTGCTGCTGATCTCCCTGCTGGCCGTTTTTCGCGCGCCGGCCTATCCCTTATGGTTATTGTCGGTCATCGTACAGTCTTTCCCCTGGATTTTTGCCGCCCTCGTCCTGCTGCTGTTGTTCACGGGTGGCTATGGAGGAAGGTACGGATTGATCAATGCACTGGCCAGCGCCCTGGCGCTGGTGCTCTATCTCTCTCCGGTGATCCGCGCCTACACCACCGCACGCGGATTAGGCCCTAAGCTGCAATTGGCCTTCCGGGTCATTCAGCTGCACGGAGATTCGGGGGACATCGACCGCATCAACAAAGGCAAGGCACAAATGGCGGCCGCACAAAAGTCTGCCGCTTTTCAATGGCAGCGAATGTTCGCCGGCATCGGCGCCGGCGCGGTTCCGTACCGTACACTAACCTACGGATCGACTGACGGCATCAACCTTACCCTGGACCTGTATCCCGCGCAGCAACCCGGTCCGAGGCCCTGCGTCATCGTTATCCACGGCGGATCCTGGGCCGGCGGGGACAGCAGGCAATTGCCGGAGCTGAATAGCCGCCTGGCGAAAGACGGGTATACGGTGGCCGCCATCAATTACCGGCTGGCGCCCCGCTATCATAACCCCAGCCCCGTGCAAGACGTTCAGACGGCCCTTAACTATCTGCGCAGCCATGCGACGGAGCTATCGATCGACTCGAATACATTTGTCCTGCTGGGACGTTCTGCCGGTGCGCAGATCGCCCTGCTGGCCGCCTACACCCTCCAGGATTCGGCGATAAAAGGCGTCATTGATTTTTATGGTCCGGCAGATATGGTTTGGGGCTATTCCGCTCCCAGCAATCCCCTGGTCATGGACTCCCGTAAGGTGATGTCCGACTACCTCGGCGGCCCTTATCCGGCTGTGCCGCAAAACTATCTCAACAGTTCACCTGTCGTATTCGTCACTCGGCAGAGCGTCCCTACCCTGCTGATCCATGGACAGCAGGACCCGCTGGTGGCCTATGAGCACAGTACCCGGCTGAACCGCAAACTGGCTGACAGTGGGGTCAAGCATTTCCTGCTGGCACTGCCCTGGGCCACGCATGGCTTCGATTATAACCTGAACGGCCCCGGCGGCCAGTTGTCGACGTATAGCGTTGAAGCGTTCCTGGAAATCATCTGTCAAAAACAGCCATCATAGGATGTGTGCCATCGACGCGGCGATTAACACCGGTAGGTGATATCGGAAATATTGCTTATTTTAGTATCTGTTGGCAGGTAAGCTGGCTGCCGTTGAGGGGGCTCTGAAGTAGCGTCATCCTTAAAACCCCCTTGAAGCTCTACATCAAAAATATGATATGCCTGCGCTGCAAGATGGTGGTCAGGGAGGTTCTGTCGCAAATTGGAATCACCCCTGTCACGGTCGAGCTCGGCGAAATAGAAACTGCAGAAAGCGTTTCCGTTTCGCAACGTCATCAGATTGATATGAATTTAAGAAAGTCGGGCCTTGAATTGATAGACGACAAAAAGAGCATCCTGATCCAGAAGATCAAAAGCACCATCATTGAACTGGTACATTATTCAGAGAAGCCGCTGACCAATAATTTATCCAGCTATTTGAGTCAGAAATTAGATTACGATTATACCTACCTGTCCAATCTGTTTTCAGAAGTGCAAGGGGCTACGATCGAAAAATTCTTTATTTCACACAAAATAGAACGGGTAAAGGAACTGCTGGTGTATGATGAGCTTACCCTGACGGAAATTGCCCGCAGGATGCGGTATAGCAGTCTTTCGCATCTTTCCGCTCAATTCAAAAAGGTGACCGGCCTGACCGTTTCGCATTTTAAGAAGCTGAAGGACAAACGGCGATCCATGCTGGAAGA
>PMUF01000240.1:0-3916 GCA_003167015.1 Chitinophagaceae bacterium
GAGTATAAATTCGATACGACCATTGTACTCACCCATAATCATTTTCTGCTGGAATTTTACCAATCGTATTGCGAAATCTGGCACGATGATAAGCAGCCCGAATTCCTGGCGGCTGTCACGGAGATCCTGACGCCGCTGAAAGAAAGGCAGAGACGTCTGCCACTGGAGATCAATCTCGTGGTACGGGGCCAGAATAAGCTCCAGCTGAAACCGATGGAGATCAAACGGACCCCCCTGGACGTGGATCTTTTCTATGGCGAAGAGTTTAAGGAAACGGATGAACTGATCCGGCGACGGCTCAATAAAAAGAATGATAAGGGCATCGTACTGCTACATGGATTGCCGGGAGCGGGAAAGACCACGTATCTGCGCTACCTGATCGGAAGGATAAAAAAGCGGGTATTGTTCTTATCCCCTTCCGTAGCCCGCGATTTGATGAATCCGGACTTCATGGAGATGCTGATCGCGAACCCGAATACAGTGTTGGTCATCGAGGACGCGGAGAATGTCATCATGGACCGGAAGATCTACCAGGGGTCTTCGGTATCCAATCTGCTGAATATCTCGGATGGATTGCTCGCGGATTTTCTGAATGTGCAGCTGATATGCACGTTCAATAATTCGCTGACACTGATCGACACAGCCCTGATGCGAAAAGGACGGCTGATCGCCAAGCATGAGTTCGGCCGGCTCACTACCGGTCAGTCTCAGCGGTTAAGCGATCATCTGGGTTTTCATTCCAGGATCATCAGGCCGATGACCATTGCGGAGATAGCCAATCAGCATGAAAGACAGGCCGAGTCAGATCGGATTGAGGTCATCGGATTCAGACGGCACGAACCGATCAATCAATAAAAGGCCCGGAGCAATAGTCTCAAGGTCTGATGCTTTCGCCAGTTCCAGCTCCGCAAATAAGATAGTGCAATAATTTTTGATCACTCAAGAAAAATGATAACAGAAATGAAAAAGAATCAAATGTTCATAACGAAACCGATGGGACAGCGGGCAATGAGGTACCCGTATTACAAGCCCTTAATCAAATCATTATGGACATCAAATTTATCGAACAACCTGAAGTCGACTTGCTCAGCTTCAGGTTGCGTACAGCACGACAAAAGAAGCGTGCGCAGTACAAGGATTTTGAAAAATACTTATTAAAATTACATCGCGACGAAGACGCATTAGATCTGAAGAAACATGCCTTGGGTTATCGCCCGCTCATTCCTCCCGTGCAGAAGGGCTGGATACGCTCTTTTGTTCTCAGGGACGATGTGGCCGAGAGCAAGTATGCACCCTTTTTCCAGGCTATCCTGTACAAGATCAATACCAGGCAGTGGAGCCCTCGGAAGGATTTCCGGATCAGGAAAAGGAAAAAAGGGAGAAAGATCTATGTGGTAAAAGAGCAATTCTTGGACAGTCCATATACATATAAATTTCGTAGGATGGGCTTCAGTGAGACGGAAAAGCGTTATTTCGATGAAATACTATGCTATAGATATAGCAGAAGATTGCCTGATATGAAGCATGTTTTTAACGAACCCTGGCGCTTTGTGTTGAAGGTTCAGCCTAATATGATCGATCAGGAAAGGATCGTGGATCCTGAATTGGAGTCGGCAATAGCTAGCCTCCGGAATTATCTGGACAGAAATGCTTATAAAGGGAAGCAGTTGCATTTGCTTTACGGGCGACATCGATGGAGATACAGGCGTGAGGGATATAGATATGATGAAGCTCATCCTTTCAAAAACATGCCGGTGTATCGCATCATCGATGAGTTAAGACATGAAGGGCTTATCCGTCTTTAATTACGCAAAATGCGTAAATAAATAAAAACAATGGCCAAATTAAAATTACGCGGCAAAGATTTACGGGCTATAGGCTACCCGGAAGGACCGGTGATCAGCATAGCCATGAACATAATGGAAAAGAACTATAAGTTCGACAAAGAGGAGGAAGTGATGAATTTATTGAAAGCAATCCTGGCCTCGCCGGTGGAATATACCGACGACGCCATACTGGGGTTGATCGCACAACAGCTGATGCCCAAACCCCAAAAGGAATGGGCATCGATCGGCCTGAATGAAAAAGGTATC
The DNA here is from genome assembly GCA_003167015.1 of Chitinophagaceae bacterium. GTDB lineage: Bacteria > Bacteroidota > Bacteroidia > Chitinophagales > Chitinophagaceae > Puia. The sequence continues at coordinate 2,094 of PMUF01000240.1, forward strand.
GACTTTAATGTATTCGGCAGCGATCATATCGAGGCAGGAGCAATGCACCAGATGCATCAGGCAGCCAAACTGCCCATCGCCGTCGCCGGCGCGCTGATGCCGGACGCTCACAGCGGGTATGGACTGCCCATCGGCGGAGTATTGGCGACAGAAGGCGCAGTGATCCCGTATGGGGTAGGAGTGGACATCGGTTGCCGGATGTGTCTGTCCGTGTTCGATATCGACCCCAAGGACCTCGTGCAGAAAGAGGCATGGTTCGCCAGGGAATTGAAGGAGGCGACCTTATTCGGCAGTGGCCGTCAGTTCGACCAGTCCACACCTCATGAGGTGATAGACCGGCCTGAATTTAAACAGATCCTGATCTTGAAAGGGTTGCAGGGCCGGGCCGCAAAGCAATTAGGCTCTTCAGGCTCCGGCAACCACTTCGTGGAATTTGGGACCGTAACGATCGGTGAATCGGATGAGATCCTCGGCCTCGCGCCGGGGAAATACCTGGGGTTACTGTCCCACTCCGGATCGAGGGCATTGGGCGCTAACATTGCCGATCACTATACCCGCATCGCGAAGGAAAAGAGGCTCCTGCCCGGAGAAGCCAAAAATCTCGCGTGGCTGGATCTCAATGAACAGGAAGGCATCGAATACTGGCTGGCCATGAATCTCGCCGGTGACTATGCCGCGGCCTGCCATCACGTGATCCACGCCAAGATCGCCCGGCAATTGGGGCGGCAGCCGCTGCAAATAGTGGAGAACCATCACAATTTCGCCTGGAAGGAAGTCCATGAAGGGCGGGAATTGATCGTTCACCGGAAAGGTGCGACACCGGCGGCAAAAGACGTCCTGGGCATCATCCCCGGATCTATGACAGCGCCGGGATATATCGTCAAAGGAAAGGGCGAACCTGCCTCCTTGTCTTCCGCCGCCCACGGAGCTGGTAGGAAGATGAGCCGGTCGGCAGCCATCAAATCCATTACCCATGAGTGGCTGAAAGAAACGCTGCAGGAGCATGGTGTCAGGCTGCTGGGGGGCGGGCTCGATGAAGCGCCCCTTGCCTATAAGGATATCGAAGAGGTGATGCGGAGCCAGCGGCAGCTGGTAGAAGTGGTAGGACAGTTCACGCCGAAGATCGTCAGGATGGATGGGTGATCGCACCGCCCTCAACGCCGCCGCTCAACCGTATCTATCATGTCCAGGATAGCGCTCTCCACCCTGTCCTTTTCATCAAAAGCAATCAGGTGTCCCCTTCCAGGTATCATCCGGATATCCAGGGAGGGGACATTCGTTAAATGCTGTCTCGCGAAAGTCTCATTCGACGTATCCACCAAATGATCGTCCTGCCCCTGCATATAGATAACGGGAACGTGAATGCGCTGCCATAACGGTAACATTTTTGTCAATTCCTCCCGGTGATGGACCTTTTCCCGGTTGGCCGTCCTCAGCATCCGCGGTACCACCCATTGGACCAACGGGCTCTCGACAGGTTGCGTAAACCAGAAATACTCCTCCCGGCCCGGGCCCAGCGGCGGCGCCATCAGGATCAGCCCGTCTACCAGCTCCGGGTAGTCCATGGTCAGCCGGGCTGCAATCGGGGACCCATAGCTGACACCCACGACGATAATAGGATGATGCGCCTTGTTCAGGCTATCCAGGATCAGCTTGATGATACTAGCCTGGGCCGCAAGATCCGGCAACGGGTCCGCCAGCCCTGAATACCCATAGCCCGGCCTGTCCACCGCATACAGCGTCGCCCTCGACAACAGCACACTGTCCGATAAATAACTTTTCCAGTAACTGAGACTGCTGGGGGCCCCATGGATGAAAAGGAC
>PMUF01000240.1:3921-7659 GCA_003167015.1 Chitinophagaceae bacterium
ACCAGCCGGTCAAAGACAAGACAGATAACGATCAGGAGTAGTAATATGCCCAGCACTATTCTGATAAAGATCCTGCCGATTCTTGCCATCATACAGTAGAAATAACGGTTATACCTTATCCGGTCTTGCCGTATTAAAATTAAGCAAAAGCCCCCTTACATACTATATTTTTTGCATAATCGTTTCATTTTAGATTAATCGCTTCATGGTATGAACAAACCGCATCTCATTCTGTTAGTCACCCTTATATCCGGGGTGACCTGGTCAGCACCTTTACCCCCGGCCATATCCCCGGCCGGCATCGCCTCCGGCGGCCGCAGGAGACAGCAATATCGTTATCAGCAACAAGACCGTACGTTATATTTTCGATGAAGGATCGAAAGAGCATCCCGTCATCATCCGCCAGCAAGACAAGACCACTTACTATTGCAGCGAGTTGCGCACCGAGATCCCCTGGTCGGAATTCTATGATGATCAGTCCAGTATAGATGATCTTAAGATCTATCTCAACGGCTCCCGCGATAAGACGATCCAACCTAAAAATGAATATTATTCCTCGGGGGACATCTTTTTGACGGATGAGAAAATCTGCTATTTCTCCCTGCCCTTCATCAAGAAAGGAACCAGCGATGAAGTTCAGCTGGAAAAGACAACCCTGGATCCGCGTTATTTCTCCATCATTTATTTCACCGAAGACCAGTCCGTCCGGCAAAAGACCGTGGAGATCGTGGTCCCGAAATGGATGCATGTAGACATCAAAGAAATGAATTTCGCGGGCTATGCTATTCAAAAGACGCATACTTATGATACACATAAGGATGCCGACGTATATGTGTATACCATGTCTGACCTACCCGGTTGGAATGAAGAATCCAATAGCCCGGGACCGACCTATATCTACCCCCATTTATTGGTCCTGAGTAAATACGCAGACCTCAAAAATGGCCGTCTGCAATACTTTAACGACGTCAAAGACCAGTATGCCTGGTACCGCAGCCTCGTCCTCCGTATCGGCAACGACCCGGCAGTCATGAAGGCAAAGGCCCAGGAAATAACCAAAGGCATCACCGGCGATCTCGATAAGGTAAAAGCAGTCTATCAATGGGTGCAGGAAAATATCCGCTATATCGCCTTCGAGAACGGAATAGCCGGCTTCTGCCCGGATAAAGCCCAAAGCGTACTCGCAAAACGATACGGTGACTGCAAAGGCATGGCCAACCTGACCAAAAACCTGCTGGCCGCCCTCGGATTCGATGCCCGTCTCTGCTGGATCGGCACCGATCATATCGCCTATGATTACTCTACCCCCTCCCTCGCCGTCGATAACCACATGATATGCGCCCTCAACTACCATGATAAGATCTACTTCCTCGATGCCACCGAATCCTATATCGGCTTCGGGCAATATGCTCAGCGTATCCAGGGCAGACAGGTACTCATCGAGAACGGCGATAATTTCCTTTTACAGCGGGTACCCGTGACAGGCTACGAACAGAATGAGATCACCCATCAGTACGACCTGCATATCGACGGCTCAGCGCTGGCCGGGAAAGTCCATCACTGCTGGAAAGGCGAGAATAAAGAAGATGTGATCTTCGCGGCCAATTCCATCCATAAGAACAAACTGGAGGAGGCTATGCAGAATTTCCTCTCCAGGGGAAACGCCAATTATAGAATGACGGACGTCCTCCAGCAAGGCCTGGACAACCGGAATGAAGACCTGAATATTCGTTATAACCTGGTATATGCCGATGCGGCAACGGCTTTCGATAAGGACATCTATGTCGACATGGACTTCCGGAAAGAGTTTTCCGGCGCTGACATCGACAGCTCCCGGCAGCATGACTTCCTGTTCGAATGCAAACAGGATGTCAACACGGAATGTAATCTCACCATCCCTGCCGGGTATAAGGTACAGGATATGCCGCCCGCACTCACCATTCAACGCAGCGGTTATAGCTTTTACCTTGCCTACCAGATCCAGGGTAATGTCCTGAAATACCGGAAGACCCTCATCATCAAAGACGTTCATTTGAGCAAGTCTGCCTTCCGCCAATGGAATGCCGATATCGCGGCGCTGAAGAAGGCCTACCAGCAGCAAGTCACCCTTACTCAAAAATAAAATACCTCTGTAAAATACCGCTGACCATGAACGCTAAGCTCTACACCACACTTTGGACCATACTGATCCTTGCCTCCGGCTATTCCCTGCATGCCCAGGCCGATACCTCGAAATACAAAGAAAGGGCCGCCGCCGTCGAACAGGAAGTCTGGGGATCCAAGCTGCCGGCTTTCAATAACTACAAGGTGCCGGCTCAATACGCCAACGAATCCAGCGTCATCATGGCCCGGCGGGCCGATATAGAAGCCAGCTCCAGGAAGAGATTGGCACCTGGCTTACGCATCGAGCGAAGCTTCTATTACAATAGCACTATACGCGAATTGGTAAAGATCAACGATAAGGTCTCCCTCGATGAATATTCGCAGTTCAGTTACCGCCAGTTTCAAAAGCTCAACCGCTGGATATCGGCTACGACCACCACCTTTGTCGGAGCAAGGATCATCAAGCCCGATGGCTCCATTAGACAGGTCGGTATCGACGAGAGCGTCCTGTTGCAATCCCCGGGAAATGGCCCTGAGCGCAAGCTGGCCATCGCCGGCCTGCAGGTCGGCGATTTCCTGGATATGTATATCCGTACTGAAGAATTTTCGCGGGAAATCCGCGAACCGGAACGGCTCATCTTCGAATTTGGCGAAGATCATCCCATCCTGGACTATTCCATTCACTGTAATATCGGTGATAAATACTCCGTGGAATACCGCAGTATGAGCCATGCCCCCGATGCACAGCAGACCACCAACGACGACAAGGACCTCATCCTCGATATGGATATGAAGGACCTCGCAGCTGTCCCCACGGGCCTGTGGATGTCACCCATGCGAGAGCTGCCGGCGTTTAGGATCAATATCCTGGCCGGTGGTAGAGGCAGCGGCGGTGTAGTCAAAGACGTGCCCCTGTCAGATATCATCCGCCAGACAGCGCCGCAGGTGGATATAGTCGGCAACTTTATAGTAACCACACAGGTCGATGACCTGCTGAAAAAATATGATAGCCACTTTAAAAAGCTGCCGCCGGATAGCCTGGCGCGGTTGCTCTATTATGCCTTCCGCTTTGATCTTTATTACAACCAGCTGGCAGATGTCACTTCCATGGAAGTAGGCGAAGCCCGCAATCACATGCAGATGAACACCATTCCCTACCTGCTCAACCTGCATAACATGCTCGAAACTTACCATATCAAATCGGAATTCGCCATTGTACCTTCCAGGTATGGACCGTCTATCAATGACGTTATGGTACCGTCGGATATGGCGATGGCACTCCTCGTGGAGACTGACAAGCCGTATTTCATTACCTGTGACAATATGTTCACATGCCCGGGCCTGATCCCCGAATACCTCGAAGGGCAACCCTATGTCGTGCTGAACAGGGCTGCCGTCCACGGCGTGCAGCCCGACCTGACCATTATGACGCCCGTCAGCACTGCCGAAGAAAACCTCCACAAGGAAGATATGCATATCGATATCGCCCAGGACATGCAGCTTCTTCACATCAAAAGACAGACCACCCTTACCGGGAGGATGAAGGAAGACGAACAGCTGCGCCTGCTGAATTTCGAAGACTGCTATGCGTCCGAACAGCAGGCCCTGCACGTGGAAAAGTCCGTCATGGACGAG
>PMUF01000046.1 GCA_003167015.1 Chitinophagaceae bacterium
TTCGACGGCCATCCTACCACCCATCTGCAGGGACATAACGTCTTCGGACTGGAGATGGCCCGCAGCAGCTATGAAGGCGCCCGGGCGGCCTCGCAGCAGCGGCCCTTCGTACTGAGCCGGTCGGGCTATGCCGGCCTGCAACGCTATGCGGCTATCTGGACGGGTGATAACCGGGCGGAGGACGACCATATGCTTGCAGGAGTAAGACTGCTGACGAGCCTGGGGCTCAGCGGCATCCCCTTCGCGGGGATGGACATCGGCGGCTTCACGGGCAACCCTTCCGCCGCACTCTATACCCGCTGGATACAATTGGGGGCCTTCATTCCTTACTATCGCAATCATACGGCCTATAACTCGAAGGCAGACGAACCCTGGGCCTTCGGCGAAGATGTGCTGAATATCGCTCGCCAGTATATCGGACTGAGGTATACGCTGCTGCCCTACCTGTATTCTCATTTTCGCGAAGCATCCCTGAACGGCATGCCGGTCATGCGCAGCCTGGCGATCGGCTATACGAGGGATCCGCATGTCTATGATCCGCAATACCAGGATGAGTTCCTTTGCGGCGCATCGCTATTGGTGATACCCGAGATCAGCGGAATATCCTTCGCGAAGATCTACCTGCCGGCCGGCGAATGGTACGATGCCTATACCGGCGAACGCAACAAAGGAGGACAGGAGAAGGTCATCGAATTGCGACCGGACCTTTTACCGGTATACGTCAAAGGCGGCAGCATCATTCCCCGTCAGTCCCTCATACAGAACACAACTGAAAAACCATCCGATACGCTCGACCTGCACATCTACCAGGGCAGTGCGCCAAACACCTTCGTCTACTATGAAGATGACGGCGTCAGCTACGACTACGAAAAAGGCGATTATTATCAACGCGCTATTCACTTCGATCCGGTCCGTCGGCTGATCGTGCTGGATAAGCCGGAAGGGCAGCGGCCCACGCACTTCGGTCATATCCGGCTGCTGTTGCATGGATTTGACTCGGCGCAGGTCAGAAAAGACCAGGCCATTGTTACCATGACCAACACCGTCAGTGTTTTCCTGCCTGGCAACCCGCTGACAACAAGAGAATCTATGCCTGCTGGTGACGCCTCTCCGATCGAAGGAAAAGTCGGGGATGCCAAAATGGTGAAGACAGCCATCCTCGTCAATGAAGACCGTATTATCAGCCTGCAATATTGATCATTCATTTTAATCTTGTCATATATGCATCTTTCCAAAACAACACGTTTATTGATTGCTTCCGTCCTGCTCTGCCTCCTGCGACTGCCGGGACTGGCGCAGGCGCCCAACCTTCCCGTCAAAGGCACCGTATTAACGGACAAAGGCCTTCCCGTCGAAGGAGCGTCCGTCATTATTTCCGGCACGAATAAGGGTGCAGTAACGAACAGTAAAGGAATTTTCACGCTCTCGGCGCCACCAGACGCCATGCTCATTATCACTTCTATCGGCTATGACACCGCCCGGGTTCCTGCCCGGACGGGAGTGCAGGTCACCCTTCACTCTTCGATCGGTTCGCTGAACGACGTAGTCGTCATCGGCTACGGCACCGCGAAAAGGAAGGACCTGACGGGCTCCCTGGCCGTCGTCGACGAGAAAGACTTCCAGGTAGGAGAGATCACCACCCCGGAACAGCTGATCGCCGGTAAAGTGGCGGGTGTCTCCATTACTTCCAACGGCGGTTCGCCGGGCTCGGGTAGCGTGATCCGCATCCGCGGTATCGTCTCGCTCAGCGCCAGCAATGACCCGCTGATCGTCGTCGACGGGTTGCCCTTCAGCGGGGACGCCATCCCCGGGGCATCCAATGCCCTCAGCCTGGTCAACCCTAATGACATCGCGTCCTTCACGGTGCTGAAAGATGCGGCTGCCACAGCCATTTACGGTTCGCGCGCCTCCCATGGGGTCATCCTCATCACCACGAAGAAAGGAAAACCGGGCGCTACCAAATTCAGCTTCGGCAGCCAGGTTTCCGCCGGAAAGCTGATCAAAGAATACGACGTCATGTCCCCGTCGCAATTCCGGGAATATGTCGATTCCAATAGCCTTGGCACCTATAATGGTCAGCCCTTCAGCGCTCTGCTGGGCAATGCGAATACCAACTGGCAGAAACAGATCTTCCAGACTGCCGTCAGCACGGACAATAATCTGAATGCGACGGGAGTGATCGGCAATATCCCTTACCGGATCTCCGGCGGCTATCTCAACCAGGAAGGGATCGTCAAAACGGATAACCTGCAGCGTTACAGCGGCAGCCTTTCGCTGACTCCACATTTCTTTAAAGACGCGCTGAAAGTGGAGCTGAATCTCCACGGAGCGGTACTCCAATCGCAGTTCGCCAACTCGGGTTCGGCCATCAGCAGTGCGATCTATTTCGATCCGACCCAGCCCGTACACGAAACCTCTCCCTACGGTAATTTCTATGAGTGGCAAACGGGCAGCGGCAGTACGCTGACCCTTAACAAGCTGGCCCCGCGCAACCCGGTGGCGTTGCTCGACCAGTATAACAACCACGCAACCGTTCAACGCAGCTTCGGCAACCTGGCGCTGGATTATTCATTGCCCTGGGTCACCGGCCTGCATGCCAACCTCAACCTGGGTTATGATGTCGCGCATGGCAACGGCATCGTGCAGGTACCCGCCTATGCCGCGCAAAACTACCTGGACAGCGGCCAGAACAATATATATAAAGGCACGATGCAGGATGTCGTCAGCGAATTTTACCTGAATTATCTCCGGGACTTCAAGTCGATCAAAAGCAATATCAACGTGATCGCAGGGTATGGCTATTACAATAACCTGACGACCAACTGGAACTATCCAAGCATCCGGGCCAACGGCGATACCATCCCCGGAAGCCTTCCACTCTACCCGACAACCCCCGCCGAGAATACCCTGATATCCTACTATGGCCGTCTCATCTATACCTTCGATAGCAAATATATCCTTTCAGGATCGATCCGGACGGACGGCTCATCCCGGTTCTCACCATCCACCCGCTGGGGCACCTTCCCTGCCGTAGCCTTCACCTGGAAGATGCAGCAGGAGAAATTCCTTCAGTCGGCCGGGGCGCTGTCCAACCTGAACCTGCGCGTCAGCTATGGTGTCACGGGTAACCAGGATGGGATCGCCGATTATTCCTACCTGCCGGTTTACGGGCTTAGTACCAATGGCTCTGAGTTCCAGTTCGGCAACAACTATTACAATATGGCTACGGCAGCAGCCTATGACGCCAATATTAAATGGGAGCAGACCGCCACCTGGGACGGCGGTCTTGACTATGGATTCTTCAACAACCGGATCTATGGCGCCATCGATGTCTACTACCAACTGACCTCCAATCTGCTGAATACCGTACCTGTTCCGGCCGGTTCGAACTTCAGCAATACCCTGCTGGTCAATGTCGGCAATATGACCAACAAAGGAGCCGAGTTCGCCATCAGCGCCATTGCCGTGAAGACCAAAGACTGGAACTGGAGGGTGAATTTCAACGTGGCGTATGACGCCAATAAGATCACGAAACTGACAGCAGTCAATGATACCGCTTATGTCGTGGCGTTAAACACCAATAATATCCAGATCAATTCCGTAGGCTATAGCGCCAACGCGTTTTATGTCTACCACCAGGAATATAACAAGAACGGCAAGCCGATCGAAGGGGTCTACCAGGATCTGAACG
>PMUF01000054.1 GCA_003167015.1 Chitinophagaceae bacterium
GCCGACGATCCCGACGCACCCGAGGATGACCAAAAGTACGATCTTTTGGTCGCGCTCTGTCATTTCGTTGCCGATGAAAGGGATGGAGGGGTGCCCTGAACTGCAGTTGTTGCCTTTCCGGTGGCCGTGGGCGTGACCGTCCCTGCTGCAATCTGCTGGTTCTTAGATTTGCTCAGGGCGCTTTGCAGAGCCGGGGCAATAGCGGTCACCAGCCCGAGAATAGCATTCAGGTTATCTCCCGAGAGTACACCGGCGGATACGAACAATCCTCCGACCGAGGTGATGACAGATCGGACGGCGCTTTCAATCCCTTCGATATTGGAAGTTTTGGCCGCTATCCCCCATATAGTACTGGCAACCGTAACGATGGCCCCAGCGATGATCTGCCAGGTCGAAGAGTCAACGGGATGTCCGAAAACATTGTGCCCGACCACATAGGAGCCGACCATAATCAAAAGCGCCCGGAGAAAGCTCAATAAATTGTCCTGTGTCATTGTATATTGTTTAAGTTAAAAAATCTATTTCGCCCTATCGGCTTAATGCTGCAAGTTAGGGGTTGTCATGGCCCTTTCTAAATCCCACGTCTTTAGCCTGTATTTCAATGCACAGCTATTAATTCCTATTTGATCAGCCCAATCCTTAAGACACTTCGTTTCACCGTTGAATGTGATGTTGATATTATTCCTTTTATTTCTGTTTTGCTGATGCCTGGTAACTATTCTGCAATTTTCTGGACCATAATCCTTGTCATTATCTATCCTATCAATTTGAAGTCCTCTTTCCCATCCGTTCCTTATTGCCCATTCAAAAAAGAGCAAAAAATTATCCAACCATTCTTGGCAGATGCCAATTCCTCTACCGCCATAATTCGGGTATGACCCATGTTTTTCGCAGTAACATCTGGAATACATGCTTGCCATTACTCCTCTTAGGGGGTGCGAAGAATTTCCGTGAGTAGTCATTCGTTTGGTGGCAATTTCTATTTTTAGGCACCCGCAAGATTTGGTATGTCCAGTGAGCACACTGCCGGCATCATACCATTTTTTTATTCCACATTCGCATTCTGCCATAAAAATACAGCCATCCCATTTCATCTCAAAAGACAAGACTGTCAGACGGTTGAATTTTTTCCCCAAATACCTAGTATAATCGATGCCTGACGCCATATTTTTATTTGTTTTGCCGGTCAACTTTATTTTGCAAAATAACCCTTACATCATCCACTTTCTGATTCAACTCCTTGATGTTCCCCTTCAATTCATCCATGTCTGCTTTCTGCAAAAGGAAGTCATCGTGCCGGACGTGTTCCAGATTGTCCATTCGCTGTTTCAGGAATAGGATGTCATCTTTCTGTTGCTGGGTATTTGTCGAAAAATTCCACAACATTCCCCCCAAAGCGGCGACGAATAAGGCTGTCTGAAAGATAAGGTGCCACCACTCAACGGGCTTTTTCATGTCTTTTTGTTGTTGAAGCATTGTAAGTAATTATAACCGTTGCTACTACCATTACCGTGCCCTCTCCACCTAAAAACCATTCGTTGCGCCGGAAAAAGAGCCAGTAATGCACAATGTCTACCACACTGATCAAGAGGTTCGCCAAGAGTAGAATTCGAAGGGTCGGCGTTTTGCAGGTAGAGATTAACCAGGCCAAAAGAACAAAAACAGCGGACAGCCAAAGCTCAACATGATAAATCGGCCATCTGAAATCCTCCAACACGGTTTTGTCATAAACCACCCATCTAACCGGGTGATAGGGGGCGCTTTGCCAATACCGGTGAATGAGGCAGACGGGCCAACTGAGAAACATCAGCGCCTCGGCTATCCGGTTCCTCACGGCTTGCCTGGTTGACCATTACCGGGAGGGCTGGAGCCATTGGAATCCTCGGGATCTGCGTCCTCGATGTCGTTTTCATCAATGTACCACTGCGCGTCATCCTCGCAGTCCCACCACCAGGATTTTTGAAAATCGTCTGTCCATTGCGCCTCTCCGTCTTCCATGCCGGAAATGTACTGACCATCGGTTGATTTAATACACCAGCCCATAAAGGTTTATTTTTTAAAGGTTTATAAAAGCGGTTTGTCTTCCGGATAAATCCTGCCCTTTCCTTCGCCCGGCATCAGCGCGATGAATTCCAGGACAGCCTTACACTGTTCGAGTGTCAGGAGGGCAATCCCTTCATTCAGTTCGCCATTCCATTCCCCCCGCAGGAGCCGGATCTGCTCCAACACTTTCTTTTTCTGTTCGCGGGTCAGGTATTTCACCGCCTCGCTGATCGCTTTCTGAAGGGCTTCCTTTTCTGTTAGCTTCGGTTTCATGATTTCTAAAAATACTATTTTTTCAGGTAAGTCAGGATTACGATTATCACCGTCACAACGGCGCATATCCCTAAAACTGCCGCCACTGCAATCACCCACAAGGAATTCATCCCGGTTCCCTTCCCTTTCACCGTATTGATGTAGTCGGTATTGATCTGCGTTTTAGCGTTTATGTTACCCGTTTCCCGATCGAAAACCTCTCTTAATACCGACAACTTTTGAACCTCTTTAATCCTGTCATTTTCATGATTTAGGTCCAGCAACCGGCGTTCATATTCCTTAGCCTGCAATATCAACTGTTGATCTTTGAGTGCCATCTCGCGCCGCAATCCAGCAATCATTTCCCGCAAAAGATCATATTGATTGACCTTGTCTTTCATTGCCAGATCGTCCCGTTACCGACGGTTATTTTTCCAGTCGTTGAATTGAAGTAAGTAAGGCCAGCTGTAGGCGTTACCAGCGCTAATTGAGCGGTTGTAGCTGATACCAATTGCAGTCCAGCGGCAGGAGCGACAACAACCGGAGGTGCAACAACAGCGGGAGCAAAAGAGGCAGCCCATGTCCAGAAATCCTGACCGGCCGCGTTCTTTACTCCGCCCACCGCATAGGCTGTATTCCAGACCGCGCCGGAATGTCCCAAGCCCGGCATGACGGTAAAATAGGCCTGATTGGGTGCCACGGCTTTAAGCTGGTTATAACGCGGAAGCATGGAATTGGAATTCGAATTGTAGAACGAATCCTGATCCCCGCATACGCCCCACCACTGAACGCCGGATTGTAAGAACCACGCAGGCTCCCATGACCCAGGAAGGCCGGCCTCTCCGATAACGGGTCCTTCCGAACTGATCTCGAACATGAACTTAATTTCTGCAAGATCCGTTTCGGCAAACCCTGCGAACCAATCCCAGTCCTGCCCGGAACGTGAGTACCCGGTGACTCCGATAGCGACGATATTGGTATATATTGCTTTCAGGGCGTTTATCATGCCCTGCATTTCCTTCGGCCTTGGATCTTGTTCTGTGTTCTGAATCTCTACGCAGACGATACCGGGAAGTCCCAAATCCACTCCCTGTTTTAAAGCTGTAAAAGGGCCGGCATTGAGCATAAGAGCGGCATTGGTCCCAATTTCCCCCGCGCCGGGGCTGCCAATAATCAATACCACCGGCTGGCCCGGCTCATATCCCGTATATTCATATGTCATGATGTTAGCCGTTTCCGCGGCCATTCCCGGAGCCGGGATGATCGAAATCGTTGAAGTAGATACCGTAGGCATATTTTTTATTTTTTATGGGTGTCCCATTGACGAGACGGTTTTGATTCTAATTCGAGTCCCCGAACTTTGAAGTGACCCGAGCGTACTTTGATAGGAAGGTAAGACAAAACTTCCATAGACCAGACCGCCGGGCGTTACATAAATACCGGGAAGCCAGATCGTCTGAGAAGCCGTCCCCGGAACCCCAATCAGGGTGAAGGGCCATTGCTGGAAGCTGCTGTGCTGGTCATAACCCGTGTAGGTCGTTTTCCAGGCTGAGAAGGACATACTTACCCCGCCGCCGGTATTATCCTTTTTGTAGAAAGCGGTCGAATTGGAGGAATGATTGAAATAATTGCTGTCAATCGTCCCGAAGGTGGTGATGTCGTTATTAACAGTTTCTAAGTGGATAACCTGGGAGCCGGAAGTATTCCCAGAGAAGATATTGTGCTTGACTTTCAACCCTGTAATCGTCGGGCCCCCGCTGAATTCAAAGGACTCGAACTCTTCCAGGGCGCTTCCGAGACTGGTATTATACAGGAAGGAGTTTCCGGGACCATGATTATAGTAGGAGGCATTATCAACGGTGTCGACGGTATTATAAGAGACCAGGACGCTATCCCTGGATGCATCCAGATATACCCCGTTAGTTAGCGGCCCGGTAGTGGTGCCGTCCTGAGACATGATGCTGCCGCCCTTATAGATATAATTTCCGGCGATGGTGCTTTTGATCGGGAAGGCGACTACCGCATGCTCGTGCATATAAATGCCGCCTCCGTCCTCGTGATTTTGGTCATAATTGCCCACACTGTTACTATCCGCATGCGAGTTGTTGCCGGAGAAATAAATGGGCATATAGCCAACATAATTGATGCTGCAGTATTTAACGACCGTGCTATCCCCGGCACCGGCATAGGTACTGGGTTGGTTGTAGATGGTATTGATAGCCATATACTGGCCGGCTGCGCTACTGCCGCCCATACCCACGGTCATGCCGATATCCAGGAAGGTTGAGGATAGAATACTGTCTTTAATGGCGGTATTCCCATACGACGTGAAGCCATTATCGGTGATGCGGCCGATGAAGCAGTTTTTTACTTTCACATTATACGCGAGACTCCATATCCCGTCAAAGCCGTATAACAGGCTGTCATTGGTGAAGGAGATATTACTACCTGACGATAGGAGAACCAAGGCTGTATCAGCTCCCTGGATATCCCAGTGATCAATCGTAAAGTTAGAGGCCGTCGATTTGATGACGTATCCCTGGTTGGGAACGGAGAACGTGTGACCGGACGTTCCGCCGGGCAGGTTCATCCGGATCACACTGTTGGTATCCTGCCATTCGAAGGCGCTATCCGGGAAATTATTCAGTATCCGCCAGCCGTCACCGCCGACATTGACATAACTGACGGCCGGCGCGACAGTCAGGATCGTCGATGTCTGGCCTGTCACTCTACAGGTATCCCGGGTATAGGCGCTGCTGTAGACGACCAATTTGGTACCTACCGGCGCTTTGGGTGCGTTGACAGCATCATATACCGTGGTCGTACTGCTGGAAGCGGGCGCGAAAACAAAGGCCGGGCTGCTTTTATTCGGTGTCATGGCTATGCTCTTCAGGTAGCCGTCCATGACCAGTAGCTGCGGAGTAACCCCGGAATAGGTGGCCTGGTACTCGTTACCGCTCACGTTCGTAAAAGATAGCGCGGTCATGCCCAATACCTTTGGCATGGCTCCGGTCCCATAAGCGGTATAGTACACCCCTGACACAGGGATGATCTCGGTATAAAAGACATCGCCACGATTAAGGCTTACTGTATCCCCGGAAGTAATCCCGGCACTGGAAAGATAAGAAATTGCACACGGCGCACCAGATGTGCAGGAGGTGCCGGACCCGGCGCCGGAGAAGTAAAAATTGGTCTGTGTGGTGGAGTTCACTACTACGTTCATCGTGGCCGAACTGCTATCCCACTCGTTGTCCGTAATGCCCAATTTAAAAACGTAGGTGCCCGTAGTCAGGTTAGATACTGAGGTAATGGACGCGCCGGAGACTTGAATTTTGGCTGCGGTTGGTCCAGATACCTGAGTCCACATCCAATAAGAAATGTGATAGGTTGCTGTACTGGATGATCCGTTGAGCGTGGTAGTGGTGCCGCTGATGCTCTGGTTACCCCCGGCATTGGCGACGGGTGGGCTTTCGGCGGGCGGGGTGTAATTGGAACAATAAGTAGCTGTCGGATTGAAGGCGCAATACTTGGCCATTGATTTCCATGGCCCTCCTTGCCCCCCGATAGCCCATAAGCTAACCGGCGCAATTGTCGGCACATCCCAGCCATTCGGATAGCTGCTGCCCTGATTGCCGCTTAGATCCCCCCCATTGATACCATTGATGACAACTGTTCCTTTGTTTCGTCCGCAGGCATAGAGAGAATCCAAGGCATCTTTGACAACTACGTATCTTTGAAAGGTAGCCCCGGAATAAATATTCGTCCAGTTCGTTTTATAGGTGACCTGTACGGGGTGCTTAATGAGAGCCAGTCCATACGTTCCCGGCCATGTTGAGATAGCGGAGTCGTAGTAATTCAATTCAGGACCTACTCCCACTTCCCCTTGCGCCTGATCTCCGAACCCCCATAAAGTTCCATTGGTAGTGATGATATGTGTGGACCCCATCGAGGTAACGATATCCGATACAGGGGCATCCAGATAACCGGTGATACTATCGCGGGCATTTACCGGCAGGGGTACGGTTCCTCCGTTTCCGGTCGGATCACCTCCTGAGTTAATGCCGCCCATCATGTTGCCATATACCCCCCATGTCCATATTGTATCATTAGCAGCTAAGGCGAAGTTGAAATGATTTCCGCCTGCTATCATGGTTATGTTAGCGCTGGCATTAGCGATTTGATGTAAGAGGGTGTATTGCGTTCCTGAGCCTGTGTACCCAAGTGGATAATAAAGCTCGGCACCACTCCAACTGGTATTGCCCCATGTGAAAACAGTACCGTCGGTACAAAGAACCATTCCATAAGCCCCCCCGATGATCTGTTTAGCCAATCTACCCCCAGGAATGAGTATTTGAACAGGAGCAGAACAAGCATTTCCCAAAGAACCGTTTCCTTTCATTCCGAGTGTATCGCCGCCCCAAGTCCATAAAGTTCCGTTTGATTTGATCGCTAACCAACCTTGATAGGCATTCCCAACAAAAAACGCAGCCAATGAAGCAACGCTATTGAAGGCGTTTCCAGAACTATCCACGGTGATTTTATAGGCATTTGTCGCTACCGTGCTGCTGGTTCCGCTTCCCAGAGAGCAGGTACTATTGTCCCCGGTTGTCCAGACATATCCATTTACGTCTATGGCGGCGAGCCCATGTAATCCACCAGCGACATAGGCAAACTGAAGATTCGACGGAGATACTACGACTTGAATAGGCAATCCGATAGTTCCTGATCCGCCACTACCCACATTACCCAATGCATTTGTGTAGGCCCATAGTGTCCCATCCGATTGTCGGATGTATCCCCCTTGATATTCTCCGGGTCCGACTTGTCCATCCTGACAGAAAGCCATAATGGGACAAAGAAACAGTATCGTAATAAGTTTCTTCAATTAATACATCTGTGTTATAATAGCTCCCGCATCATAGGTTACGGAGCCGGTTCCTGTTGTAAACACCACCGACGCTGTAATAGTAGTTCCTTGTTTAACTGAAACAAAAATAGGAGGAAACGGGTAATATCCCGTACTGGTAAGATTTGCAGACGTTACTCCCTGGGAATAGAATGTCACTGTATGACTAGCGTTGTCTTCCCCTGTAAATGTCACTTGAACTTGTAGAATATCCGTTACAATGGATAAAATATTTATGTAAGCGGATATCTGAAAGTTATTATTGCTTCCGCTTCCCGGCACCGCGTAAGACGTTATAGTCCCGGCTCCGCTTTGGCTGGTTAAATCGTTTTTGGCTGATATGTTTACCCCATGAGTGCTTGATGTTGAAATAGCAGCGTTAACCGTCAAAGCATTGGAAAGAGTAAGAGTAGCCCCTAATGTCTGAGCACCCGAACCGGCAATAATTCCCGGATTGCTAGAGCTTGCTAATCCCAAATATGCCGTAGTCCCTGAAACGGTAGCGCCATTAGCGTATGAGGTAGTTGGAGTACCAAAGGATGTCACTCCGCTGCCGCCACTCCCGAAAGTCGGCCAGTTGGTTTGGAAAATCGACTGATCGGACTGTCGAATGACCGCTACTTTAAAATTCGTGGAGTCGATTATATTCGAAGCAATCTGAGGGAATTGAACTAATGCACCAGTAGCCGTAATCAACGGCGTGGTACTCCCTCCCACGATGTTGGTGGGGTATCCAGAAGTAATGGACCCGAGCATGACATTTTGTGTGCCGCTGAAAAGGGCTATATTTCGAAGACTCGATACGCTGAAACTGGGTCCGTAGGTGCGGATGATAGCTCCGTTGCTGCCGCTGCCGAATACATTCCAGGAAATATAACCAGAAGCGCTGGTGTTTGTAATACCGGCGTTCATCAGTCCGCTGTAGCTTCCGGATAAGTTAAGAAGGGTATTCAGTCCGGTGACATTGCTCATGAAGAAAGAAGAGGTACTAACCGCAGGGGTAACTGCCGTCGCGTATCCGTTCACTAGATTTGCAACGAAAGTTTGAGGCGGATCAGTAGCATTCACGCCGATCGTTCCGGCACCAGTGCCTTCGTTGACGATACAATTATCCATTTTCCACCCGGACAGTCCATTTTCCACCACTCCCGAACTGGTTGAGGAATAGGTGGATATTTGTTCACCTTCGATTTGAGCATTGTAAAAAATACCCCCCCCGCTGGCATGTAAATAAATGACCGTATCGCTTATGTTCTCATAGCTATTTCCTGACAGGTTCAAATCAGATGTGCTTCCGGCAGAGCCATAGATCTCAAGCCATATGCCTATTTGGGCTTCGCCACTATAACCCGCATTGGCGTTCCACTTATTTTGCATGAACTTCCATCCGCCATTTTCCAGCCTGACCATCGCACGCGTATTGTTGTTGCCGGCGTAAAAGAAGGACTGAATACAACTGTTATCCCCGCCGTCCGCATTTTTCCGGTTTTGCATCCAGATGCCGTAGTTGACGGGATTCCAGATAAAGACGTCACTTATGGTGACTTCTACCGCTGCCGTATCGTCGACGCAGTTATAAAAGCTACCGACGCCCATATCTTTTAGTTTCAAAGAAGTGCCGGCACCATAAATGCCGACGTTAGTAGACGTTGCCGTGACACCCGGAGCGAGAACAATATTCATCCCCGATATCGAACTGCCGCTGCCGCCGAGCACAAAGACAGTATCAGAGGCTGACGTAGACCAGATCTGGGTAATGTCCGTCGTGGAGTCACGGTAAAAAGCGGTTGAAGGAGTTACCGAATTGAAGATCCCGGCATTTGAACCCCCGCACCCCAGGACCTGGACTTTATAGGGAAGCCTGATCGTTCCAGAAACAATATACCTCCCCGGGGGGAAATAAAGAACGGCTCCTCCCGATCCACATGCCGCCGCCGCCATCTGAATTGCATAAGTGTCGTCGTGTATCCCATCTCCATAGGCATTATAGGGGGCGCTTTTCACGTTGACCCATAAGAAGTTGGTGTAGCCCTGGTTGAGTATCCATTGATACGATGCGAGGTTGGTTAGCGTGGAACTGGCCGTGTCGGCCTGGATGGTTATCGAGTTAGTTGTCGTCGTGGTATCGGCTGTCAACGGAGCTAAAGCAGTTATTCGCCTGAATCCCGGGATCTGCGGAGCATAGACGTTTACGCCCGTTCCGATATTAGGCGGTATGATCCCTCCCAAAGATGTTTCTATTAAATTGCCTGCCGATGTTTCTCCTATTGCATAAACAGCCGTACCGGTGAAAGCTCCCGATCCATAGCCCCCCAGCTGGATCTGTCCCGTATTCAGCACCTCAAATTTCGGAACCCCATTGATCTGCCCCTGAATAGTAGCTCCTGCAGGTGCCGATAAAGTTAGTTGCCCATCTGAATTGAAACTTCTGGACCATACCTGCGTACTCACATTCCCGCTGCTTCCTATCTGGTAGGCGTTGGTTGTTCCGTAGGTCACGTTGCTGTTTAACTGTAGCCCAGCCGTAAGGGTTGGCTTCCCGCTCCATGTCTGGTTAAGATTAATCCCTGCAGACGTATAGCTGGAAGCCGGAATGGTTTCCACGACTGTTGTGCCGGTAGTGAGGCCGCCGAGGCTATATTGAAATAACTTGGTGGCATCTGATGCATTCTTCGCTATGGGATTGGCGTCGCTGAAAGGAGGTGATGATCCGCCTCCGGAGGCGCTGAAATTATGATAAATGGTATGAGGATTCGAAATAACTGAAATAGTCACAGATCCGTCTAAGGAAGTGTCTTTAATCCCCCTTAAGGGAAGTGCGCTGCCAGAAACAGATCCACCCACGGAATCTGAGGCTGGATCGGTTCGATCATTATAGACTGATGGCAGCGCGGCAATGCTGTTATTCAGTTGGGTCGGCGTGACATATTTAATGGTCGAATCATATTGCTCCAGAATAATGGCCACAAAGGTGTTCCCCGAAGAAGTGGTATAATAAAGGCTGTCATTGCTGATGAGAATGGCCGTGACCGTTCCAGCGCCGCCTCCGCCCCCTCCGGTATCAATGCGCGACCATCCGGAGTCGCTTGGATCATACCAATAAATGTGATGCCCGCAGGTGTCGGTATAGACGGCCGCCTGCCGCGGATTGGTTCCGGGTGCGTTTAAAGAAGTCTTTCCGGTAGGAACGCCGCAGCCGGTAGGCAACCAGAGGGTATTGAGGGGAACAATCCTGTTATATCCTACTCCGTAAATGCCCGAGTTCGGGTAGACGATAATTTGGCTATATCCCACCAGGGAAAGCGTCAGAACGATCAAAAGCAGGGATAATCGCTTCATATAATTTAAAATTACACTATTGTCAAAAAAACGTTAATATAGTTGTCCCAATAAGTGGATTCACTGATCATTTCGTCGTTTTTAAACCACAATCGCGCATTTTGCTACGTTCTTAGGAGCGCATAGACCCCGAACCCCGCTGTCAAATTTTCCCCCGTTGTACTTGCCGTGCTGGCTGGGCCCGTCCGCATCGTTATGTCCACGGCAGCGGAGCCTCCAAATGTATCACTCCCTCCGCCTGAATACCGGCCACCGCTTACACGGGAAAGATATAGACTGCCACCTCCGCCGGTAATAACCCCGCCACCATGCGTCGGTGCATCATGGGGTTGCACATATGGTGGGTTGAAATCCCCGGAAAAGCCATAGCCGTACCCGAAACCAGCTGTACCCGCTTTTAATCTGAGGTAAGAGTAGGACCAAAGTTTAGGCACCCGGAAAGTGGTGCTGCCATCTCCCTGGCTGAAATAACCCTGGTTTGCCTGGTAAGTTACCCCGTTATATGTCGCTGTATTGTTCCACGCACTGTCGGAGACAATCGTCGTTCCACTGGCCTGCACCCAGGCCCAGAGTCTCGCATAGGCGGTACGGCTGAGCAATTGACCATTGCAGAAAACTGTATTCAGCGGGATCATGGAATAATCGTAAATGATTTCTCCCACCATTCTCATCCCCTCACCACCTTGAAAGATGAGCCACCTGCGCGCCCCGCTGGGGTAGGTCCATTTGTAAAGTCCTATGGATTCACACTGCCCGAGATATAGGCTTGTTGCCCTTGTGGCCGATCCCAGGAGGGTAGCATTGTTATACCATTCAAAAGTATCTCCTGCTGCAGCCAATAACCCAGCGTTGACATGCGTTCCACCGGCCGAGTTGATGAATATCGGCTCATTGTCGGGCATTGTTGAGGTAGCAGGAAACGTTATCCCGAGAGCCGGAGCGGCTCCTTGCAGGAGGAATGCCTGCCCTGCCGCCGAGTTAGTCAGGGTAGTATTCGCCGTCAATAAGGTCGTGGCGCTTACAATGGTCCCGCTGACGCTGGTAGAAGCCGCCAATTGGGGGAGAAACACCAGAACCGCCTTTTCCTCATCTCCGATGGAATATCCCGCGGCCAAATATTGGTAACCGTTTGCTGTCGTATCGTCCTGCGTAGTGGGGGTTCCGTTCACTGTTTTTACGTAATCAACCCCATAGGTCAAGATGCCGATACCTCCTGGGATGTCCGGATACCAGTTCCAGCCGATGAGGGATGGGTCCGGTCCGTAGAAATTGGTGCCGCTGGCGAAATACGGAGATGTGTTGGCCAGAAGGGTAAGCGGATCCCGAGTATTATATGCGTTGCTGCCAGGCTGAAAAGTGAAGGAATTGAGTTGCGCTCCGTCTGCCCCCCCATCGGGAGATTCGTAAAGAATGTAAATGTAAAGGACTGCCTGCAGCCCGGTAAACGTATGAAGTTGAGTTTGACCGATATATGGACCAGGAAGCTGATAGGAAGATATGAGAATAGACGGGGCCGAGGCTTTATAAATCGCCATCACCAAGGAATTGCCTGCGCTTACCGGAAAAGTCTGTTGCCAAAGATTTTCATTAGCCATATTATGAGCCCTCCACTTGAATTAGGTTTTGACCAGAATTGCTTTGTCCGAAGGCGCTTGCATCGAACATATATCCTCCAAAAGGCGATTGATCCAACTGCCCCGCAGTGTTCAGCGTGATCGCGTCCTCATTCTTCGATCTCCGGATGGCCAGCGTCATGTATGTTTTGGCCTGGCCGGGAAAGGTCTGTACCTCCCATTGGGCATCTGCATCCCTGGAATATTGATCCCCGTCGATTAGCACCGTATTCAGCAACATAATTCGGTCGATCTTGCGCATAAGGTAATCAGGCAGCCCCGATCCTCTCCCGACTTCCAAGGTCCAGGTATCGTAAGGGATGGCGTTCAGGAGATCGATATCCTGCGGCTGATCCACGAACGTGGTAAACTTGCTCTTAGGTACGTACCCGTTGATCTGGCCGGGGATACGAAGACACGGTAAATAACCGGCGGTCGAGTTAAAAACGGCAGCTAATTTATTGGTACTGTTCGAATAGTCGAACCTGATGGTATTATTATCCCAGGAAGGTTGCACGTTGATCCCTTCGCTGATAAAAGTCGCCGTAGCCGGTCCGGTCCCCATGGTCCAGATCAGATAATAAATTCCTGTCAGTCCCGAAAGACTCACAGATCCGGTAAAAAGGGATTGCCCTGAAGGTATAGACGGGGAAGTGTCCAGGGGAATATTAATCAGTCCCCCGACATTTTGGCCCAATTGGTTGATGATCTGCACATTGACAGGAGAAAGCCCAAAGGTCTGACATTGCAATTGAATCACATCATCCGACTCCCAGGGAGCGTAATAATTCGACTGATCGATCCACTGGGTGACACGATTTTTATACCAATCCTGATCCATCGTATAGTTCTTATACTGAGGAGCTTTGGTGTAACCCAGCGGCACAAAATGCAGCGGGCAGATAAGAGGGATTGAGGTATCCATAAGTGTTAATTGAACCAATCCCGTCGATTCCAGGTCAACCAGATCGGCAAGGTTTGTAGCGGGTGAACAAAGTAATTTCCAGGTCTGAGACTCGTTAAAAGCCGGCTTGCTGCTTACTTCTATCGGGAAGCCGTAGAGTTGTACTCCATTGTAGGTGAATTCTATGTGGCCATTAGCCGTGTAATTTAAGAGGTCCGCAAAGTTGATAGGCACTTCCGTGTCAAATTCGAAGATCCAGGGAAGGAAGGCTGGGGCCGCAAGATCATGGATATTCACGTTCGCATTCTCTGTTGTCGTCACTCCGTCCAGGGTGGTACTCAAAAACTGGTTCTTATCTGTGGTTTGAAAGGAAAGAACCGAGGGAGAAAGCGTGTAAAGCGCCGGCGATAGAATCGACCCATTGGCGAGTAGCATTTGCTTCGGGGTGAAATCGGGGATATTGAAAGCGGAAGCTGGATTCGGTATTCCTGATACATTACTGAATGCCGGTCTATTGAACCCGAAGGCTTCGATGGTCCCTGACTGCATCGTCAGGTTGATATAGGAAATCCAGGAGGACATATTTGTGACAGACCCGGTTATCCACACCAAATCCGGGGCCGTTCCGGGAATATTCGGCTGGGGGCTATTATAGGCCAATAGCTCATCGAAAAAGATCGAGGCCGCATCCTGTCCTGGATTTGCCCCCTGGTTAAAAGGAATGGCCGCTCCCGATCCGGTGGCTGTGTAAACCGGCGAACTTCCTATGATCTCCCCCTTTCTCCACAGGTTGAAATTAGTCGTATCCCCGCCGCCGCCCTGGTAATACCCTGCCACTGTAAAGGAAGTAGTAAAACTGGTATCCTGTACAGGAGAAAGGAATTGAAAATATTGAAATCCATAAGAGACGACAGGGACAGCCACTCCGTCAATGTCTTCCGTTGTCGCGGTTATCACAGGCAGATTCACCAACTGTTGGGATTGCCCGGCATTGATCACATCAGCGCCTGTTGAATAAGCCGTGAAATAGCCGTTCACGTTGAGTTGAAAGGATTGATAAGTCCCCGTACAAGTTCTGACAGTATCCAGGGTGAAATAAATGCAGTCTCCTTTGGCCCAGACCCGGGAAGACGAAAAGTTAATGGTCAGCGGCGTATTGACTCCGGTGATAGCTTGAGGCCATTGGCCGCCTAAGGTTCCATTTACCCACATCGAGACCATAGCCGAGTCTCCTATGAGCCCGTTGAGTAAGATTACCGCATTCACGGTATAGACCACTGGCGAAGCACTAACAAGATAGTTCACTATAAAGATGGCGAAATCATTGCTTTGTGTGAAATACTCCCCGTTGAGCGTAGCCATGTACAATGGCTGAAAGGCTTTATTCACGATGAGTTTCTGGTCTGTATTCGTCGGACTTGTCGGTAAGGGAACGCCCGAGATGAAAGAGGCCATGTAGAAATCCAGGCTCGTGCTATTGAGATCGACGTTGACCAGGAAAACATCGTTGTCGCTGTCGTTGAAAGTCGTTGACTTACCGCCTTGGGTATTCCACCGGGTATATTCAAATCCGTAAGAATCAGCCCTATATTTGCTGATGAGAGAAAGTTTTTGCACAATCGTTTTGATTGGGGCCTGCCAGGAGAATTTACAGTTGTATTCATACTTACCTGCTTCTTCATCGTACTGCTGGGTAGGATAACCCACTTCCAGCCAGTTGAAATAATATTCCAGTGCGATTGAAACCCGAAAATTGGAAATCTTATCCAGGGACATCGTAATGACGGAGGAGTTCAGCGCATAGTTTTTGGCTTCCAGAAAGATGCTCTCAGGAGAACCAGGAAGCAATTGATTGCCCAGAGCGCAATTTCCTATAGCGTTCACCGCGTCGAAAAAGTCGGATAAAGATGTCTTTAAAGCCGGCCCTTGGAAGGAAAATTGTTCGTAGAATTGATTGGATGGGTTGTCCGGGTTAACGGTCGCCTGGTTGAAATATTGAAAATACTCCGGGTCCGTGGAGGCCCGAATCGCGTCTCCGCTTGTCACCATCCAGTTGAGTTTCCCCTGTAAGAACGTACTATTGAATCCGAAGTTGAAGACCTGCAGGAAGTTGCTGGATAGACTGTTCAGCGCGTTGATGAGATAGGCCCCGACATCGAACAAAGACATTCCCCACACCCGGGACGCTTGATACCTTGAATTGAATTTCAGCGTGAATTGTCCGCCCTGTATCGTAATGGGGTTGGCCGCGAAATCGTTGAAAAAGAAGATGAACAGGTTTTCATTCGCCGCGAGGTTGATTGTGGCGCTGAAGGCAAAGGTGCGCTGCCCGTTGATATTGACCTGACTTTGGATGGGTTCCCAGCCGTCAATCGGTGCTGCCGGAAGTACAAGACCGTACGCGTTGGTTATCTCCGGAGCCCCGACGGATATGGGAACGGATAGACTGGTTGCTGTATGTAGATAAAACAGGGTGTTCGTCACCCTGAAATCAGAGAGCACCGTAATCTGACCTTCGATCACCATACCCGTGATTGCCCCTACACTGGTAAAGAGGAAATTAGTCGCCATTTGATAATACCCCGCGTAAGGATTGTCCAGTTGCTGATCACTATGAGTCACCCCGATATTATCCCCGGTATTACTTACGAAGGCGCACGGGAGAGGCTGATCTCCCGCGTAAGGACTTTGAGTAGTAAGGATCTGGTAGAGAAAGGTATCCGTAAATTCAATCCCATCGGCTAGTATCTTTTTGTTCTGAGGGATGGAACCATTACAGGGAATGGGGATCATCGTATTTTCATAGGCTTTAATAAACTGGGCCGCCCCTCCTTCCATGACGTTCACCGTCACCCCTTCTTCCACAAGATCACTCGCCTGGCTGAGATCGAGCAGTCCTGTATAGTACAATTCGAAAATCCCGGTATCGGGGTTCCATTTCAGAACGATGTAACCCATGGGAGATTCAATTCCCCGACCGGTATAAAGAGCGTTCCGGACGATCTTCGCTCCGTCTCCTACGAACTTCATGGGGAGCGTAAACGTGCGGGAAAGGCCCCAGTAATGGGAGTTTCGTCCGAAGCTGATCTGAATGTCAGCCCAGCCGTCAGGAGATTGAGGCAAGGAGCAGTCAATGCCAGATGTTACATTTTGCAGTTGCGGATTTCCCATGCTATCGCATACCCAGGCAGAATTTGCAACGGCCGGATTGGTCAAAAAATGCAAGAAATATCTGCGACTTATGGGCATTACCTGAAGACTGATTTATGAATATGTTCTCCGAATTTGGTGTCCAATCTTATGTTATTGATCACTTTAGGCTTGTTTTTGGCTAAAGCCCGTTCGATTCTCCCGGTTTGCCATACAATGGCCTGCTTTATCTCAAGCATGTCCCGGTTGGTCTCTTTTTGCTGGATGATCCCGAATTGATTGACGAACATGCCGCTGCTGATCATCCGATTGATCTCCTCAGCCGGGTAAATCTTTGCTCCGGGTGCCATATCGAGTACGGATGGCACCGCAGGCGACCAGAAAGGGGCCTTCCCTGGCTCGGCTATCAACTCTGGCACATAGGCATCCCCGACGACACCTAAGCCGCCCTTGTGCGCCGGACGACCGCCTATGCCCGCTCCATGTTTATACTTCGGTAATGGGGTAGCGATCGCTACGGCGAGTTCCGCGGCGCCTTCAATTCCCACCGCAATTGCGAGAGGGATATTCGGGAGGGCTTTTACGACAGCCACTCCTGTATTCAGGATGATATCCATAATGGATTTATCCTTGTCGAATTTCGCCTTGTCAATATCCAGTTGTTTTTGCTTCCGGGCATTCTTGACATCTTCTGCCGCTTTCTGATCATCGAGGATTTTCTGCCGGAGAGCTTTTTGCTCCTGGCTGGCGGATGTATCCTGTATTTGCTTGGATTGGACCTCATAGGCGCGGGTCTGCCTTTTTTCAAGATTTTCCAGATCAACTACCTGCCGGTTATATCCAATATCGAAAATGGCCTCAGCGGCTTTGCCGTAGGCTTGCCCTTCTGCCTGTATTTTACCGGCTACCTCCTGTAAATGAGCGAGCCTTTCGTCTTTGTCTGCCTGATCATTACCGCTTCGGGTATCCTGTTGTTTTCCTAAATCGGTTGTCAGTTGCGCTTCCGCGTCCGACCTTTCCTTGGTTCCGGCTTTGGTAGAGTCAACGACGGAGTAATCTTTATTTACCTGTGAATCAATAACATGCTGGGCGGTTTTCTCTTCCTGACGGCGCCGCAATTCCCGGTATCTTTCTTCCGTGATATGTCCATCTTTGAGACGCTTTTCCAACGCTGCCATTTCAGCGTTGTTGCCTTTTTCTATCTCCGTTTTCCTGTCCTCATAATATTGCTCCAGGTCATCCAACGCAGCTTTCTGGATTTCCCGCTGTATGCCCTGGAGGTTTTTGAGGTACTTCAACTGCAGGTCTTCGAGTTGAACGTCGTACTTTTTATTGATGGCGAGTTTCTGCTCCTGATTCAATCCTTCGGCGTCAAGATCTTCTATTCGATTCTGCTCATTGAGGTTTTTTTGTTCCTGATACTGAGACTTTAAAGCCTGGAGCTTTTTATCTCCGGTGGTATCTCCGGTCCGGCGGCCAATATTTCTACTAAGAGTATCTTCCTCAATAGCCTGGGACTGCGTATTCGCGTCGCGGAATATTTCCAGCCGTGCATCGCGATCCTTTTCATATTCCTTACGGTTTTCCACCCTGGTCTTTTCATTGAAATCCCGGTTGGCCTGCACTTTGGCGGCGCGAAGTTTGGCGTCGGCAATCAGTACTTCCTGCGGGGTTGCACTGGGATCGAGGCTATTACGCTCTAATTGTGCGTCTTTAATTTCCTGATCTCGGTCTGATTTGATGGCCGCCAGCCGTTGGGCAGATGTTGAACGTGCATCCGCCAGTATTTTCGAATTCCGGTCTTTAACAGCGGCTACTAAGATTAGGCCGGTTTCCAAGGCGAGTTTGCGCTCCTGCTCGGCTTCGTGCTCAATTCTTTCAATGGTAAGTCCTTCGGAGTTGATGACTGACTGGTTATAAGCATCTCTCATTTTTTTCTTGGCATCAATGACCGTCTGATTAGAGGCAATTTCCTTTTGAACCGCGTCCAGTTGAGTTTTAGCATCTGCCTCATCGGTATTGGTGCCATATTTCTGATATATTTGAAAATAAGCCTCACTGCTGTTGATCTTTTTTTGTTGAACCAGAAGCCAGATATTGGTGATATCGAGCAACCGCTGCTGTTTGGTTAATAACGGATCCATTCCAGCCGTCAATGTTTTTACATCTCCATCGACAGACCGGTAGGCCGCTCCGATATCTTGCGTATTAGCGGCTTTTTTCAGGTCATTCTCCGCAGTTTTCTGATCGAGGTCAGCCTGGGCCTTCCTTATGCTAAACAGGGCATTATAACTTTCCTTGTTCTTATCGGATAGAGTAAGAGCATCTTCAAGGTTCTTTTTGGTATGCTCGGCGTCCTCATCAGACAATTTTATCCTGGCCATCAGAATCTCGTTGACCTTTTCCATGGCGTCGGCTAATTCGGCTGAATTTTGCGCGGCTTTATTTTCTGCCTCCGTCCATTGAATTATTTCCGCTACCAAAACGCCTATACCGACGATAATCGCTCCTATACCTGTAGCTACTAGTGCGGTGCGTAATCCTATTGCGGCCACTTCCGCCCCCTCCGTAGCGATGGTCATAGCGTCGGTCGCCTCGGCATTCGCCACGGTGGCAACGGTGCTTTCCTCGGTGGCCGTCGTATTTAACGCTTTCGCTGCGGCATCTGTCTCTTGTGCAATCTTCGATTTCCCAAAAATGGAGACTTCTATCGCCTTAACAGCGTTCAGTCCTTTTTGGGCTTCTGTTTCCAAAGCAGTGATGATGGCATTTTTATCCTTTAAAACCGCAACGGCCTGTTCCAATCCCTGAAGCAGCGTCATTACCGCAACGAGGTGATTTAATTCCTTATCGAGCTTTTCATCGCCTGTCGCCAATAACTGAGCGGCCCCCGCTCCGAAAGCATATGCACCACCCAATCCCCTCGCTACGCCTGTGAGAGCGGTAATCCCCGGGGCATCTCCGGTCAATATCGCTTGTTCCCGATGTAGATCCTTTATCTTCTGCTCATTTTGAGCATAGGCTATACCCAACTTTTCAAAAGCCTCCGTGTCTTGAAGGCCGGCCAGAGTCATTGTGTCGAGCGTATTTCTTACGCTGCGCATTTCCTGATTGGCCGTCTTAAACCCAATGGTCTGTCTTTGAAGGGCCCCTTCGAGTACTTTTTGCTGAAGAGTCAACTTTTGATAGGCCTCGGCATCCTGGTTTAAAACGCTCACCTGATTCGCACCGCCGGCCAAATTCGTCGGACCGCTGCCGGCCTGGTCAGAAAGCCCCTCCTGCTGTCTTTGCGCTGCGGTCTTGAATCCGATGGGATTTAGGTTTTGAACTGAGGTCTTCCCGCGGGTCTCTATATTGGCCAGTTCCTTGTTGATGGTCGCCAGTTGCTCTTTAAGGCCATCAAATGCAGGGGTAAGGGATTCGGCGTAGTTTCCTACATTATCCTTGAAATCACGAGCAGAATTTTTGATCTTCTGTAAGGCGACATCCGTATCCTTTATATTTTGAAGAAGACCGGTCCCGACTTCTGTTTGCTGTTCAGCTTCGCTCATTTTATAGTAGGCCTGGCGGAGCAAATTCAGTTTAGCGCTCAGCCCGTCGGCGGCGGTGGCTGAGGATTGCGCCTGCTTTTCCATGTTGTTCAGCGCGCGGGTAACGTCAGCATTGGAGGTTTTGAGGGTTACCTGGGCTTCCTTGATGTCAGCCAGGGACTCTTGGTACTGATCAAGGGAAGTCTGTCCGCCCTGGTAAGCCTTTTTCAGGGCATTCGCGGATGCGGCCAGATCATCATTGGCGATCTTATTTTTTACGGCCTGTTTGATCAATTGATCGTAGGCTTCAGAATTTTCGTTAAGGGAGGTAATGCTTTCGTTGACCGCCTTCACCTGGGCGGTGATCTTTTGGGTGAGGTCATCGTAGGAGGATTTCGCCTTCGTGGTGGCCTGCACTGAGCCGTTGATGGCGGTCGAAAGTTGGTCAGTATTCGCGGCCAGGGTGCTGATGGAGGTATCTTTAAAGCCTTTGATGACATTGTAAAGGCCGACCAAACTGGATTGAGATTCCCCGAGCCCCGTCTTGATGGCCGCGAATTCCTGCTGAATGGCGGGGAGGTCAAAAAATGACTCGATTTTGTCAATCATGCGGCCTTATTTTTTCTTTTTGCCCAATCAAGTTTGGCGCTCTCACTCAACCGCCTCCTTGTTTCATCTGAAACCGGCCCTCGATTTTTTAAATATTCGGCCTGCGCCTTTCTGGTATTTTCATGAAGCGGAATGCCCTTTTTGGCCTCACTTATTTTGCGACACTGCTCCGGAGAAATTATTTTCCCCTTCCGGGCAATTCTCATTTTTTGTTTAGTCTCTTCTGAATGCTTTTTCCCAACCATGTGATAGCTAGGTTTGCAGAGTCCTATTCTCCACGCGTGCTGCATATTCTCAGCCTCTGTAGCCCAATTTAAATTCGAAGCAACACAATTGTATTTATTACCATCCTCGTGATTCACTTCTGGCTTATTTTCAGGGTTCGGAACAAAAGCGGTTGCCACCAACCTATGAACTAAGCAGGGTGGTTCGTAGTTTCCATTTCGAAGCGTAACCATTGGGTAAAGTGTTTTTCTGGTCTGCCTCAAAATAATGGCCTTTTCGCGCCGGAATGATCTCACACGCGCCAAATTGCTGACCTGGTAAAGTCCTTCAAAACCTGGAATGTCTGCCCATATTTCAACTTCTTCCTGCATGTCGGTGCTGTTTTATCGCCTGTTCGTTAATTTTCTTTTGGTTGCGTACAAATTGCATGACGCTGATATCTTTTGCCCGGACGGCGTATTGATACGTCTTGCTCATCACGGTCAGCCAGTCTTCGTAGTGATCAAGGCCGGTATTCGTCTTCCCTTCTTCTTCCAGGGCTTCAACCTCTTTTTTTAGGATGCCCATGTCTACAATCATCCGTTTGATAAACCCCTGGACCATCTTCAGTTTCTTCGCGGCATCGTCGGCTGCACTCAGATCAAGGCCGATTCCAAACTCGTTGACAATCTTCACCATATCCGAATCATAGCACATCTGTAGGTATTGGACAATTCCATCTAGCAGGGTAATCTTCCCGTTCATCTCCTGGATCTGCTTGGTCTTTTCGAAAAGGGCGTTGTAAGAACCTTCCCCGGTCAGTTCACAGTATTGCAGGTAAATACTCGCCCAGGCCTCCTTTAACACATCTTCCGGCACATCTCCCGCGATGATCAGCCGGCTGTAATCCTTCTCAAAGAGCACGTCCAGAAACCGGTCAAGCTCCAACCGGCAATCCCGAAAGTACCTCCAGGATGCGGAGATCGTTCTGGATGGCACCAGCGGCATCAACGGTGAAGAGCGTCCCGTCTGCTTTTTGACAAATTGCTTGCGCTTCCCCTTTTTCACTTGCTATTTTTTGTGCCAACAACCTTTGGTCATACAATGCCGCCGATCTGTCCATTACCGATCCCAAACAATGCCCGCAGTTCACCGGTTAAGTTCTTCTGTGAGCAATTCAGTGACAGCGGTTTGCAGCTTTTCGATAAACGGTTCCTTCCATTCGCCGAATAGGCCGAAAATATCCTTCCCGTATTTCTGCTGGAGCATTTGCGATTTCTGGTCCGTGCTATCAATGTTCATCCCCTCCGGCTGGGCTTTTGCTTCCATGGCCTCGTAGAATGATCCTGTCAGCCGCAAGTCCACGTTCCCGTAACCCGCGTTCGGATTCATCTGATTCTTTTTCCTCGCGTAACTGTCGCTCCGGTATTTCCCGATCGTCTGCCCCTTCTCGTTTACCGCGTAACTCATCTGCTCCTTCTGTTGTTCCAGGTAGGTCGGCGAGGCTTGATCCATCGACTCCAAGATCAGGTTGTCCAGATTCAGGCTGTCCACCGCTTGCATCAGGCTGCTGAGTGTCCGCATGCTGAATTTTTTGAGGGTTCACTAATCGGTAAATCTCCCGCAGCCGTTCTTTTCGGGCCTTGTCGGAGATCGTAAAACCGGGTTGCTTCCAGTGCTGTCTGTTTTCAGGGGCGTTTACAAAATCTTCCTCGGTCTGCTCCTGTATCACTTCCACATTGAAATGAATCCCGCAATAGGTGATGTTGCTCATGTTAAAAGGAGGGGCCTTCCTCACGGTCAGCCCCCGTTTAATGATTAAGAAGAGGTTACATCCATGATAGCAGACTCTCCGGCGAACCCTACTAGGCCATTCGCTGCAAGAACCGAAGGCAGCGCAAAGGCCAGCACGATGTTTCCATCCGTCGGGTAATTCGCATTCCCGGTGGGGAACTGAATATTGAACGTCTGGTTGGAAACGATCGGCGTGACGGAAGTGATCGGAAGGACAGCTCCCGTATCTCCATTCGTCGCGCCCAGGGTCGTCGTGTTGAATTCCGCGCTGTATAGGCTATACAGGTTCGTGCCGCCGTTTTCCGTGAGGAAAGTGACGTTTGCGAGGCCCGTCGCCTGGTTCCAGCCGTTGACCACAATACGAATGTCCTGCAGACCGACGATCTGGCCCATGTTGAAGCCGGCATTGAAGTACTCGGCAACATCATTCGCGTATATTTTTGCGAACACAAAATGCACGGTGTACTTAGCCGTCTTTGAGCCGTCATTCATCATCCAGGGCAGCGCATCGAAGATCTGAAGCGGAATCGCTGCGAACTTGCCGTTGTTGTTATAGCCCAGTACGTTGTTATTCTTGTCATAGAATATCGCGTATGCCGTACTATTACCGTCATGGGTCTGCAAGGCCTGCAGGAGGGGAAATCCGCCCGAGGTAAAATCGAACGACCAATCGTAGGTCCCGTCCCTTACTTTGGCTTTGGAGCCGTCGCTGAAGGTCTGGATGGTCGGTTTTTCGGTAGCATCCTCCGGATTGAGAAAATTACCGATAGGATATCCTCGTGGCGCACCCCCCAACACGCCGCCGGGAAGGTTCTGCCAGGCATTTGCCTGAAGAAAGACCGCTAAATTAGCCAGCCATTGGGCCTCGAAGACCATAGGCTGATCCCAGATGATGGCGCCGGCCATGAGCTTCCAATCCAGCGGACACCCCGCGCCGAATCCGGTGTTTTTCCGGGTTGAAGCGCAGTTTAATTCGTGAATGAGTGCCATAAAAAATGTTGTTTATCTGCTTGTTAGCAGGGTTGATAATCAATTTTTAACTGAAGGTTTTGAATATCGATCGCATCGACAAAATCGTTGAGCACTGACCGGTCCGTCCCGCCTGAACCCACTACCTTGCTCGTTCCCCAAAATGACCGGTCCCACTTGTCATGGGAGATCAGATCGGGAGAAGAAGGAAAGGTCATGTTACTCAGGGCGAGATTTTTCATGAGGGAATAATAAATCGGGTAGAGCACAGGCTTGAACACATTCGTATACCGGTCGGTGATTTTGTAATCATCTTCCGTCTGGTGACAGATCAGGACTTGAAGACTGAGATCCGCATAGACTCCGGCCAACTTCCCGCGGTGCTCGACGAAATCCTGGACGACGTAGATCATCGGGTATTTACCCATCCGCTGGGCGGGATTGGTATCCCATTGTCCCAACGTGACGATTAACTCCCGGAAGTGACCATACTGGTAATTGATCGTCGTGATCATCGTGGACCCCAAAGCCGCCGTTTCATTAGCCTGAATAGTCGCGAGGACGTCCTCGATCACCGCCTGGACGACCGTCCCAATCAAATCAACGATATAGACAGGTTTTGTCGTCATATGTTGAAGGGATTGATGGGTTGAAAAAACGGGTAATTGATCTTCGTCCGGTC
The DNA here is from genome assembly GCA_003167015.1 of Chitinophagaceae bacterium. Taxonomy (GTDB): domain Bacteria; phylum Bacteroidota; class Bacteroidia; order Chitinophagales; family Chitinophagaceae; genus Puia. The sequence goes on from PMUF01000054.1 coordinate 23,996, forward strand.
ATAACTTGCGTAATAGGTCGGCCCCTGCTGTACATACATGGCTTCCAGGTACTGCCAGAGTTTGAAGACGTCTAAAACCATTTGGCTCCACGCGTCCACCATCCTCCAGGAAGGATTCGCCCTTTCTGCGTTCTCCGGGTTCGGCTGAACGATCCCAGCCCCTGTGTTCATGCTGATCTGATCTCTGACCCATAGATAGTACACATATCCCGCTATCGGGCTCACATACTGGTTTGACGGCACCCCGACGTTGTTGGCCGTGGTGATGGTGATGATCAGCACATCCTGAGATCCCCAAACGTCTCCCGGCGCGAGCAGGGTGAATGTCTGGTTGTTGTTGGATAATGCGTAATCAATCCCTTGTATCAGAGGACCCACCCCGCGACGGTTGATGCTATATGTCGCATTCGCCAACCCGGAATACGTGTAGGAATTCGCTCCTACCACCGGGTTCGGCCAATTCGCCGTCGGATTTCCTGTTGGATTCCCGGCGATCAGCGTGACCGTCGGAGACAACGGAGTAGGAGAAACGAACGTCGTCTGCGTGGCAAACCCAGGAAAATACATATCCCGTTGAGAATTCAGCCAGTAGTACCAATTGTACATATTGAAGCCCATGTACCAGTTCGGCCAGTTCGAAACCGATTTGAACTGCACCCCATTCAGGAGGGCCAGCCACCGCGGATCAATGACCGGCTGGGCTAACCCCGTCAGGAAATCCTGCCAGAGGTCGTAACCGAGGGCCGCTTCCAGGAATTGCGGTTCCGCGCGGTTGATGAACAGTTGTAAATTGTTCTGCACGGACTGCTGTCCCAGTTGCGCCACCGTTAAAGGGCCAATGAAATATGACGTATCGATCAGGCTCATGATTAGCTACCGATGATCGGTGCGGAGTTGGTATTCATTTGTTCAGCGATATATTTAGCGTCGGCATACATGATCGCATTCTGCCGGGCCGTCGAGATGAAGTCATGGAAACGCACCTCGGAAACGACGGTATACTGGTTGCGGATCAGGTCATCATTGATCCAGCCGATTTTCAGGCTGAAATCCTCATAAATGAAGACCTTGAACTGCTTCAGATCCCCGACGAGGGCGTAGTCCGCGAAGACGTTATTGCCCTGTTTGGGATTGATTTGCTGCACCATTTCTTCCGGAGGCACGTTGTAACGACCATACAGGTCCTTGCTCATCACCATCTTACCGTAGGTGATCGGATTCAGCAGGCTCACGTTCGGCACGAAGTTGGCCAGACGGACGGCCGTACCCATCGCAAAGAGAGCGTCCCAGATCGTGGCATCCAAAATCTGTCCCTTGTACGGAGCGATCGTCAATCCATTTGGTCCGAGCGGAGTGGTGAAGTTCAACTGCGTAGCTGCGGCAATCAGGTCGGCCTGGATCTGCAAGTCATACGCACGTGCCACGTCCATCTGAAGCAGGCTTTTGACCAGATTAGCCAGGTAGTTCAGATCCTTGTCGAATTCTTCGGTGATCTGGATGTAATCGGCGACCTTTTTGGCCTGACTGTACATGACCTGAAAAGTCCGGTAAGAGCTGGGCTTTGGCGCGCCTTCCAATACGAGGGCCGGTAAGCCTACCAGGGAGGTTTCATTGATCCACGCCATCCTTGAAAGATCAGTGCTCGCCGTGTCAACGTAATTGCTCACGAAGAGCGGGTTGCGGATGATGTCGTATACGCTGAGGGCTTCATTCGAGATACCCGGCGCATAAGGCGATGTTGGGGGCGCGGCCATCGGCGATACGCTATTTCCGATAGAAGTCACCGTTTTCAGGTTCTTAATGTCCTTAAAGTCAATCCGGATGAAACCCGAACCGTCTTTGCGCATTTTGGCGATGTCGTCCATGTGCGGCTTCAGGATTTCCTGCAACGTGGTTTGCTGTTCTCCCTTGACCTCAATGACGTTTTTCAGTCCATTCAGAATTTCCCCCTGTTCGCGGAGGACCTTTTCCAGGTTGGTAGCTTTCGTGCCGTAATCAGCGAGTGCGGCTTGCAGGAGTCCGTCGAACTCCTCTTTTTTGATCGCGCCTGCGCTGAGTTTGGTAACGGCCGCATCAACCTGGGTCTGCACACTCTTTTGGAATTCCGCGTCTTTTAGCGCGAATTCCGAGGCTATCTTGTCTTTGATAGCCTTTAATTCATCTGCTGTCAGTGCCATAATGTTAAATTAGCTGGTGAAAAAATTGGTTTCTTCGAGCGCAGCCTTCAGGTCTTTGATCGGCTCATCCAGTGCTTTTTGGCGCGGCTGGCGGAGTGATTTTCCATCCCCTTGGATATCTGCTTTTATGTCGAGGACTTTGGACATACAATCGGTATGTATGTCCTTCATCTCTTTCATACTGTCTGTGAGGTCGTCGTTATCCACGGCGCCCTGGTATTGATCGATCAGGTCCAGGCCCTTTGCATGCACACCCAGGCATTTGTGGATGTAGTCCATGTTGGGGTCTTCCGATTCATCCGGATCGTCCTGCTCGGGGTCCTGCGGGACCGTATCGCCTTTGAGTCGGGCCGCGGCGAGTTGAATGTTTTTGGTGATGATCTGCCGGCATGCGTATTGTTGCTCCGCCGGTAAGGATTTGATGAAACTCTCGGTTTCTTTCAGCAGTTTTTGTTTTGCGTCTTTCATTTGTGAAGATTTCATGCCGTCAAAAAATGTGTATTCGTTCGCACCGAGGGTCACAACGGAGCCCTCGAATAAGTTGATTTCTTTGCAGACAAAGGCATCCAGGGCTTCGTCGTACTCCATTTTGTCCCAGACGTAAGAAAATCCAATACTGAATTGGTCGAGGACGTTATCTTTCAGCTGCGCCAGTGCGCGTTTTGCATTGGGAACAGCTTCGGGATCGCTTAATTTCGCCTCGAAATAAAGGCCGATATTATCTTCCTTCAATACGGTCATCTTGCCGATCGGATCAGCCATATCATGTTGCCAGAGGAAAGCGATCTTCCGATGCGTATCACTATTGGGTCCCCGTTCGGTGATCGATTTCGCAAATGCCCCTTTGACAATCATGTCGTAATCGCTGTCGACGACATTGAATATGGACAGATAGCCGCTGACCGTCAGACTGTTTTCATCAAACGTGTATTTGTACTCATGCAGGCTTTTGTAGTTCACCGGCAGTGCGGGGCGGCTATATTTACTTTTCTTGGTTTGCATGGCGATATAATTATGTTTGAGGTTCTGTTTCTGTTGCCGGAGCCGCAGCCGGCTCAAATTTTGGTTGGTTCTCCGTGGGCAATGCAGGGGCTTGATCCAATAAAGACGCATGCCCTTGGGTCTGGTAATAATAGATATCGCCATCCTCCGTTGGATCTATCCCGTTCTGCATCCGCCAATAGTTCAACGTGATCAGGTTATTTTCCCACTCAATTTCCAATGCCTGATTCATGTTCAAGCGGGCTTGCCCCATCAAAACCTGGTCCTGTTGAAGTATCGGCAGGTGGTCGTAAGACTTCGATAGCGACATCGGACTGTCGTCAAGCTTAAAAAACTTGTTCCACTGATCGTACATTGCTATGGACTCTGGAATGGTGCCGTCCTCGTAGACCTGCTTTTTGAAACTGTCCGCCGAACTTACGTTGGGGCCTTTTTCCGTATTCAATAGAGGCGAAGGATAATTGTATGCGTCACAAATTCGCATGATGTCATCGACCACTTCTTCAAACAGCATTAAATCCTTGGTAGGCTTGCCCATCGCCTTCCAGTCCATCGGAGCCGGGGATATGATGTGCCGCCATTGTCCTCGCTTATTCCCGTATTGGCGCTTAAAATCTGCCTGTAATTGATCTTTCTCGGCTTCTCTCAATGGGATGGGCCCCATGCTGTCAACCGTTGGCGTCAGCAACCCCTGGGCGCCCGCGTAATTGATCAGTTCGTTCCGCGCTTCATAAGCAGATGCAATATTATTAATCGGCATCGCCAAGGGCTTTACCCGCGAACCTGGGAAATATTGGCTACTGAATGACGGCGTAAAGTCTTTGAAGATGAACAGCTTATTGATATCGATCTCCTGATGCATATCCTGATAATGCACAATCAGGTTCGTGACAATGTCGCTCGGCTTTTCGGCCCTGTACCACATCTTGGTCTTATTCTCCATCGCCGTAATCATGTACGGAGGTATGATATGAATGCTCGACGCCTGGGATAGGTCGTTCCCGTAGACCGCCTCGAAGCCGGCTGGGTATATCGGCATAATAGGGCACCATCCGAACAGCAGGACGAAAATCTCCAATTGCGCCTCAAAATCTTGCCAAGATTGCGTTAGGTTGGGAGTCCGCAGTAGTTTCCTGATCCTTTTGGCCTGGTCACCTGTCGCGTCTTTGCCCTTCGTGTTGAGCAGCAACGTCTTCCCATTAATATAGGCTTGCGCCTTGCGCCCGATGATGGCAGCCAATGGCGGGCACGTATTGAACGCTTTCGTGGCCGAGGTCGCCCCATCGAAGATGAACCGGTAATCGATCCCATTGGGGCCGAAGAACCAGTTCGGACCGCCGGTGTTATCGCGGAACTGAGAAGGAACCAGGACGGCCGCCTCGGCAATGTAAGGGTCGCCGATCCATTTCGCGGACAACCCCCGGATAAGTTTCTGGCTGGCTATGGCGAGGCTATTTCCCATTCACGCGTGGCTTTTTCAGTCGGAGGGATAATCGGTCCTGATAGGCTTGGACAACGGGGCTTATTTTTTTGGTGGATGTACTCTTTTGATTCTTAGGAGTTTCCATGATGAAAAAATAAAGCGTTTCGCGTGGAACAATTTGATTTTTTTGGGTAAGTCAATACATTTCGTCAATTTTAAGCCCATAATGTAACTTTTAACCTCACAGAATGACAATTTGCATCCCTTTGGCAAGCGAATCGACGAATGACTTCCTGGATCTTCGGTACGCTTTGAGGGGATTGGAACTTTACGTTAAGCCGGAGAAAATTTACGTTATCGGGGGATTGCCGGAGTGGATTCAAGGGGTTGAGCACATCCCGGCGACTGACCGCCCGGAACCCCACCAACGGGAGCGGAATATGTTCGAAAAGCTGCTCCTGTGCCCATCCAATGAGTTTTTAATGGTTCATGACGATCACTACCTCCTGCACCCCTGGCAGGAGCAATACGCCTGGGATATCAGCCTCTTGAACAAATTCTACAGTTTGTCCCGGAACTCCAACTACAAAAAGACAGTCGCTAATACGCTCAGAATAGCGCCTAAAGGCAATAACCATGACGTTCACTGTCCAATGGTCATGAATCGGGGTATCCTTCAGAAAATGCGCGTCTTCCGCTGGTCGGACCCATTTGGATTTTGTGTGAAGTCGTCATATTGCTCCTATTCAAGGATTTCCGGCGTTCAGACAGAGGACTGCAAGTTCCGCGCTCCCTTCACGGCAAAGGAGCTAAAAGGACGGTCCTGGTTTAGCACGGCGGACGGAGTGGTGGAAAAGATGGTGCCGCTTTTTGATAAATTGTATTCAAAACCTTCACGATATGAGCAATAACAGGAAAAGGACAAGCGCCCGTAAAATTCAGACGGTATTGGGCAAACCGATGCCAATTAGGACAGAAGTGGATAAAAGGAGACTGCGGAAGGTATTGTCCCGCTCAATGGTGTTACTTCAGATAAAACACATGCCGCTACCCTCATGATCTGGATCATCCTCTCCGCCATCCTCTACGCCCTCACCTGCGGGATAGCCCTGGTGCTGATCTGCAATGGAGAGGAACCGGCGAATCGGAAGGATGCCTACTTCGACGTCCGCAATATCGGAGTAGCGCTGTTCTGGCCGGGGGTGCTGATCGGGTGGGGGATATGGGCAGCCGGCAAGCGGATTTTTAAGGAGAAAACAAAAACTGTAGATAATGGGAAAGTATGATAATATGACACGGGAATGGCTCGTGAACGAGGTTATTACTTTGGAGGACAATTTGGCCAGGGCTAAAAAACAGTTGGCCTTTGAGTTGGAATTTAGGCGTGCCAAAGCCTTTCTGAATAGCAACGGCTATGAGGTAGTTGGTAAGGACGAATTTGCCGAAAAATTGAAGGGTTCCGATTTCGAAGGGATGCCTGCCGCCTACCGGAACGATAATGTCTTTGTGGTCAACACTTCTGCGCCTCTTCCAATTTCATGGCGAGATGCCAACATGATTGACTTTGCCCGTTGGTGCAAAACTGCGGAAAACTTTCATGCTGATCCGGCCCAATTGATTGAAAAATATAAAGTTTTGACAAATGCGGGTCATTAAAACGAATCCGGGAATTGGTGACGCGATTTTCATATTTCAGAAGATTTTTAATTCTGGCGAACGATTCAATTTCAAAATACATGACGGGAGTCCGCGTCGGGGCAAGCAGATATTTGATTTGCTGCCGCAGCTTTCAGCCTCCTGCGAATACGTCCCCGGCCTTCCCTATTCGGTCGTCGGCCCCCGGAATATCCAGCGGACGAAAAAGTACTGGCGGATGATTGTGGAGCAGGATTTCTTTTTGTCGGCGAACGAACACTTGGAATCTGGTGCCAGAATCGAGACCTTCCTCCCCGACCTGCCGACCAGCTATTCCCTCCCCTTTCAGACGCAAGAGTGGGAGGAAGTGGTAAAAACGGATTTCCCTGGAGGGCCGTACATCGGGATTTACGCAAGTGCTTATAGCACAGCGAGAAACTGGGGTTTTTGGGATCACTCCCCCTGGGCGGACCTTTGCGGCATGATGCTGGAATACATCCCGGATGCGACCTTTGTGCTAATCGGTGCCGAATGGGACAGCCCGCTCGCCGCCAATCTGGCAAACCTCCTCAGGGAAGACGGCATCCGGTTTATTTCGACGATCGGCAAACCACTGGGCTATGTGATCGAAATGATGAAGCGCCTCGCCTATGGGTTCTATTTCCCGTCTGGGCTCGGGATACTGTCAGGGATGCTACATTGCAAATCGGTCATGTTTTATCCCGCCGCTTTGCCCAAACTCGGAACGACCTGGGCCGATCCTCAGATCATCGCTGACCAGAGTTTCAAGGAATGCCAGTTTACGACGCCGGAGAATATTTTCAGGTGGGTTCGGGACAACTATAAACTGAAAGATCGGTTATGAAAAGGGTGATGACCAAGCACGGATTGGTGGAATATCTCCACGAGGATCCCGACCCACTTCCCAGGCCGATGAACGGCGCCTATTTGAAGCGGGAAGGCTACGAGAAGGACGGGAGTGCGTACTTCAAGGATGAAATCTCGCTGTGGTATGACGGTGCTTTTTGGTGGGTATTCTTTTGGTGCGCGATGTTCCGGGTCGAAACGATTGAAGAATTTGAAAAGTTGGTGAAATGAAAAAAATAATAATTGACAACATTCCAAATGCGATAGCGATGGTTGTTATTTTAGGAATTCTATGTGTGTTTTTTTGGGCGTTGAAAAATGGGTCATCGCGCAAATGGGATTAGATTCAAGCTTTTTAAAAATTGGTAAAAGTATGAGTAAAAAGCGCGTAATTCAGCATTCCGAACAGGTCAGACATATTGTTTGGCAGGATGGCATAGAAATTCATTCTCGCTTGCAGATAAGACGAAAATGGTGGCATTCTTGGCAGAGCATATACCCATATAAGATTGACTTCCAGTTGCGGGAAGATTTCATACAACCGCAAGAGCCGGCGCGTCAGTTCATTCATATAAACCCGTCGCATATAGGTTGGTTCAGCTATTCCGAAGGCCACGGTGAACTTGAATTTTGGGATAAGTCCACTTTCGATCTCGACAAGCGGTTGAAGGAAATATTCGAAGAATATATTTCCAGCAGGCGCCGTCAACAAGAATCAGCCCTTATTGCAGAACGTCAAATTGAATCCTTATGAGTCTTCCCCCTTCATACAACCTGCTGGCCAAATACCCTAACAAATGGTTCATAGAATCGGGTACGTTCAGAAGCGATGCAATTGCTCTGGCCCTCGACGCTGGATTCGAGCACATCCGCACCATCGACATAGACCCGGATGCGGCCGACTTCTGCTCGAATCGGTTCTGGCTGACCAAAAATACGCACCTGGACATCAAATGCTATACCGGGGACAGCGCGGTGATGCTGTGGGAGATGATCCGGGATATCGAGGAGCCGATGACGCTGTTTTTAGACGCCCATTTTCAAATGTTCGAAGGCGAAGACCCTGGCGCCAATCCGTTCCCGTTGTTGAAGGAGCTGGAGCAGATCGGCAGGCACCCAATAAAGTCTAACGTGATCATTGTGGATGATTGGCATATCTTTTACAGGGACCGCGTCGGCTATTCGAAGAACGATGTGAAGAACGCTATTTTGCAGATCAACCCGGCGTACAAGTTTACGATGGCGGCAAACCCGGTCATTGATGGAATATTAATTGCGCATCTATGACAGGTAAAACAGGCGCAACGACGGGCGGAATCGGGGATATCTGTTATTCCATTCAGATCATGCGCGCGCTCGGCATTACCAGGCTTTTCGTGAAGGAAAACTTCTATCATCCGCCGTTCGGGTCCATGCTGACCGCTGTAAAGCCTCTCTTGGCCACCCAGGGGATTGAATGCCTGCCAACCAAGGGCGGACTACCATTTTCAGAATATGAGCCCGGCATTCGCTTTGATTACGACCTCGATGCCTGGCGCGTGGAACGGAACCGCGGACGGGATCACATCATCTTTTCGATGCTCCACCATTGGCGGAAGTATCACCACGGCTGGAAACGTCCCTGGATAACGAATATCCCCATTACGCGCGGCAATTACAGTCTGGTCTTCCTCACCTGCCGCTGGCGGGAACGGGAGACGGTGGACTGGAAAAAGGTCTATGCGGCCATCCCGCGTCCGGTTTACTTCATCGGGCTGCCGGAAGATCATCGACTTTGGGAATCGGAGGTCGGGCCCATTGAATGGTGGCCGACACATGACCTTTTGGAAATGGCCACATTGATTGCTGGCTGCCGGGGCTTGTGGTGCCATCAGGGCGTTGCGCTCGTTCTGGCCCAAGCACTGGGCAAAGACTATTTTTGCGCTTTTAAAAACGGAAAGACCAATTGCATCATGCAAACAGCGAATGAGTTTAACCTCAATAATTTCAAGCAATATGAGAAAGTTCAAGATTGACGGAGCCGAATATAAGACAGACCGGTATGGTGTCGTCCACCAGGTTGACCCGCAGCCATTTTTATACGACGGGAATTATGTTCAAACATATGACACGCCCGAGTATGTGAGGCAGAACGAACTTCTGCAGGGGATGCGCCTGGCATTTGCCACCGGGGTCCATGGCCGGCCGATTCAGTCCATCCTGGATATAGGCTTTGGCAATGGGGCCTTTATGAAGTTCGCTAAAAAGCAAATCCCGGTCGTATATGGGCATGACATATCGGGGGTACCGGTCCCGGCGGGGTGTGACTTTACCCAGGATATCAACCTTGTCGTTGATTGTTGCTGTTTCTGGGATTCGCTGGAACATTACCCCAATATTCAATTCGTTAAGGCCATGCGGTGCGAAACCATCGTGATCAGCTTGCCTTTCTTTCCAGGGACCGAAAAGTTCTCAACCTGGCCACATTTGAAAAAAAATGAGCACCTGCACTATTTTGATCTCGAATCGATGCGGCGCTGGATGTGGAAAATGAACTGGCGGATGGTCGCCTATTCCAAACATGAGGATATAGTGAGGAGAAGGGATACTGATTGGAATATACTTTCCGCGGGATTTCGCAGAAAGTGACCTATCCCTGAGTTAAGAATTATAGATTGTCTGGTATAAGGTTGCTGATAAATTCCCGCTCCTGCGTGAATATGGGGACTTCCTTCATTACCCAGCGGGTCCGAAGTGTAGGGGGCGCCAACTGTATAATGGCCTCCGGAATTGAGGGATTGGGCTCAATTTCGTATTCTTCTTTCATGATCATGCGCCCGCGTTTATAGTAAGGTTTGTAATCATTCCAGTTGATGCCCTTTTGAAAGATCATCTCCTGTAATTCGCTGGTGTTTTTGCCCTCCAATTGCTTGTGGCTGTATAGGCTTTGCGCAACGGATAGGATGCTGTTTCGGGTCGTGTCCTGCTGGCGCCAGATGAAATAGTTCTCCACTTCGCTTTTGTTCGGGAGTTGGAAGACCCTGGAATCGAAATGCGCCAGTTTCATTCCCCACACATCATTGGTCTCCCGGCGCTGTCTGAATTGATTGAAGGCGGCGGTTGCAACGCTGGCGCTCACACTGACCATTTTTTGCACGTTGTAGTCGAACCAGGCCTGGGTTTGAAGGTCGTCAAAGTCGGTGATGAGCAGTGAAATCTCATCGCTTTGGACGAATGCGAACTTTGCCCCGCCAATCTCTTTACAGAGGATGGCAGCCGTTGAATCCATGTCATGCATGAGATTGTCATCAAAAGGGCTTTGCAAATGCTTTGTATAAGTATGAAAAGCCTTTCCGTCAATCCTGATCACGGTGTAATTGCGCCGCATCAAAAACTGGCGTGTCCTGCTTTCGTAGTTCGCCTTCATGCGATCGCCGAGTGCATCTTTCATATTTTTCAGTTTTGAGTTAAGATATAAAGCGCATAAGCCAACGCCGCCCCGATCACCAGGGAGCGGACGATCACGATGATGAGATGCTGGTAATTTTTCACGGTTTGTTGATTTTTGGTTCGTCTCGGGTAAGATAATAAGATGCCGAATCGGCGGAAATTTCCCGTAGCCTGACCTCCAAAAAACGTCCGTGATCGTCTTCGGATATTTTCTGGATATACCATTTGCCGCCTTCTGTCTCATAGAGAAGCGTTTTGCCTTCCCAGGTTTCTACGATGTAGGTGGCGATGACTTTCATGCTCCAGACGGGTATTTTGGTATAGGGGTAGATATTACTTTGTAGATTTCCGCGGCACCCATAACGGCGATCATGGCATTCACCGCTGAATTTACCGCTATTTGCTTTTTCAGCCTCCTGCGCTTGGCCAATCTCCACCAGGGCGTTGCCTTGCGCAATTCGACAAGTCCGGAGAGGTCTTCGGAACTTGCCACTACCTGTAATGCGGTGGTAAGGGTGATCTCGGCTATCTGCTTGTCTCTTTCTGCGCGTAAATCATTCATGGCTTTATAGTTAATTCATGTCCGTTCAGGGCGAAGAAAAGGTTTTGGAGTTGGTGGAGATATGGCAATCTCGTTAACGAAGTGAAGCCAGTAGGCGTCGGACCGACTTCGGCAACAAGCCACCACAAAGGATCTCTATCATCATAAAATCTACATTGCAGCCTGTTTTGTTTCCAGTCTCCAAAGAAAGGCGATAGATAAAACAAAACTTCATGCCGTTTTCCATCTTGACTATGAAAAGATTTGTCTTTTACCTCAAACCCGCACTTTTCGAGGATCTCAGGCGTCAGGGGGATAGGGCCCAATCCTTCAAAAGGATAAAGGCTATAGCCAAAAGGATAATCCGGCGCATACTCCATGTATTTGTCGGTCTCTATGCCGTCGTGGCATATTTCACTAATGGTGACTATTCCCGTAGGCGCACTTTCCAATGAAGTGATTGCGTTGATCAGGTTGCCGATTCTTAACTCTTTTGCGTGGATCATGATATTTTTGCTTTTTGTTCGGCTTTCCAGATCGACAGATCCAGACCCGTCAATCCTGGAGGCGGGTTTTTGGCATAATCCTCCATGAGCCAGTTCAGGACCGCCTGCGGTGTTTTGAGGGCTAATTCCGATTTGATCCGTTCGAGAATGTCAATGTCGAATCTTACGCCGATGGGGTTTGTTTTTGCCATGTCGCTACAAATGTACATGGGGTGTAGCTACTATCCAAACTTTGTGCGCTATTTATTTGAATCTCCCCTCCTGTAGCTTCTTCCGCTGTTCCGCTTTCCATGCCTGTTGTTGCGTAGGAGTCAATCCAGGGGGCATCACGGGGGGTAATTCCCGCCTGGTTGGTTGCTTTGGTTCCGGCGCTAAAGGGATGAATTCAATAGGCGCGTCGGTCACAATGGCCTTTTTGTGCTGGGCCAGGGTTTCCTGAAACGGTGCCGCACTCGCGTTCGCCCGCTTTTGTTTCTGCCAGTAACTCGACCGGCAGGAGACATTGCAGAACTGCTTCTCCTTCTTTCCGGGGGTTTGCTCCAGTGGTTCGTTGCAATTCAGACAGTTACTCATGATGGGTTGTTTTCCGTTATAATATCGACTATTTGAAGGCGTTCAATAGTAATTTCAGGTATTCCCGTGGATTCCTGATGCTTATTGAACAAATCGATCACTTCCTGCTTTTCTTGAAAAACGAGCGCGTTAGATTTGAATAAGCTGTAACTCCTCGATATGAACTTGTAATCGCCTGTACAATAATTGCCTGTAAGCCAAAGTTTAAAAAACAAAAATTTCTTGAACCCGTAATATCTCGAACAACCCGAATAAGTTTCGGTATATACGTATGCTTTCAGACAGTTGGACATGATTTGCTTACTTTAGATTGTACTCTTTTGCCCATGATAATAAGCGCGTCAGCTTGTCAAAAACGTCTACGCTGCATCCCGGGGTGCCGATGTTGGCCCTGTTCATTTCCAAAAATTCGGTTTGATCACGTATATGATCAGCAAGATTCTGTATACAAGTTTCCGGGATGAGCACCGGAAATTTGCAATTGTCGCACAGGACGCAATACCAATCACATTTACCGTCATTCCTTCCACCTTCTTCATCAGTGGCGAAATGGTGCTTTTTGCGAACAGGATGCCGCCATAGAATGACTCCGGGTGCAGGCGGTTGAAATACATGGATGCCAGCGATATATACGTTGTGATAGATCACGTACACCTTTTGACTGCTATGAAATTTTTCTCCCCACATAGTTAATATTTTTAAAAAGTATTGGCCGATCCTACAGCCTGGATCAAACGGCAGGGGTGATCTATTAGTCCCCATGAAAATTTATACAGGGTTTGAAAGAGCTTTGCGTTTTAAGGTTTCATCTTTGATCGGAAAGAACTTTGAGCGGTGAGGTTTGACCTTTAACCTTTGAGCCGTGAGCTTTTAGGTTGTTTGTCTTTTGCGTTTACCGTTCCGCCACGTCGGTTTTTAAGACCGATGCCAGGATTCGAACCTAGAATACAAAGATTGTCCAGTTAACAATTGGATGATCCTTTTTAACCCAGAAGGATCAGCGGGAATAGAATTTACCATTTTCGTAAGACCGGCCAATATTGTTAGAATTCAATGAATGTCACGGCGTTGGACTCGGACAGGACCGCATCGACATCCGCCTCGAAGTCGCCGACCTCTTTTTCCAGGACCTTGATTTTGTCTTCGATCTTCAGCGGGTCGAACAAGTGGAATTCGTTGTTGTCGATAAAAGGCTTGCGGATTGCCTCGACGTCCTCCTTCGTCACCTTCGTGTTATCCTTCCCCATAGCGGCTTCCAGAAGTTTTTGGGCATTCTGCATCACTACCGAGTTGTTGGTGTTCAACGCTGCTACCTGGGCACGGTGCCGGTTGGTCAAATTGGCTATGAACGCCTTTTTGAACTTAATGATCGCTTTGGCGGTAATGGCGTCGGCAACGGTCATTACCTTGTCGCCGATCTTAACGGTCGTTTTCCCATTTGATTGAACGATAGCCGATTTGATAGCGGTTTTGCGGCCCATCAGCCCGATGCAGGAATCGTAGGTCGATTGCGCCAAGGTCTTGAAATCTTCCTCTGGGATGGAGCCGTTGATATGCCGACCCTTCTGATAGATACCGGACGGATTTACCTGGGCAGTTGCCTTTTCGATCTTCGCGTCGATCAGCTTTAACTCGCTGAGTGCGCGGTGAATGGTCATTTTGTCCATTGAGATTTGAGTTTTAATGTAATCGTAAAAGTAAATGGTAAATATTCAATTATCAAATAATTCTTGCGCTTTTCTTTATTTTCGGGCCATGATCAGCCTCTCCCAGCTCATTCTTTGCGTCAACAATCGGACCCTCAAAACGGACATCCTCCGATGCCCGCTCACCAGGGGGACCGAATACCGCGTCCAGGGGCTTAAACGCTGCCGCTGCGGGGCGATCTTCGTGGATGTGGGGATAACCCTGGATCGGGTGCGGTTCCAGGTTGTTTGCGGCTGCGGGAGGCTCTACGATGATGGAACCTGGTGGTTTGATGTGAAGCGCTTCCGGCCGGCGGAAGCGGACATGCTTTTGTGGGAAAAGGAGGAAATCGGGTTTAAGGAGTTGAGACTGAATTAGCTTTACGCTGTTTTAATAGTTTCCGGCCGCATGATTTCCCGCAAGTAACTGATTTTGAATATTTGTTTCGCATTTTTTTCTTTCCGCATATTGGACAAGTCGTTTCAATATTATCCACTCCGCTTCTGAAACGAGAGGTATTTTTACAATTGTCGGAACAAAATTTGGCATGCCCCTTATCGTTGACGGCAATAGTCTTAAATGGCTTTCCGCAGTTAGCGCATATTTTATGAACCTCTTTTTTCTTCAAGGAGTTTTTTGCGTGCGCCCGATGCCATGCCAGCCCCTCTTCAGTTCCATGCCATTTGTCTGCAAAAGTTCTGGCATAGTTCATTGTTTTACGCATTTCTTCCTTATCTCTATCCTTCATGTGATATGCCAGGTGATCCCTTCCAAGCATCATTTCCAAATTTAGCGGATGATTGTTGAGTGGGTTTTCGTCTTTATGGTGAACATGATATCCTTTCGGGACGGCCCCGTAATAGAATTTATATATAGTTACATGAAGCCTTTTTGTGCCCCTGGAATAATATCGTTCGCCAGTGTAAAGATGATATCTTTTGCCATTGAATTCCTGGAAAGGGTATTCATCTTGGCCATATTTGATAATGCATCCGGCAGGAATTTTTTCATTATTTTTCATGCTTCAATTTACAAAGTAATTATGTATCTTTGAGCATTATTTAATAGTATCTTCCTTTACCAGAGATTAGGTACCTGATGCAGTCAGCGCAATGATTATGGGCATCTTCCGGCTCATCCAGGGTTAAGCCATGCCGGTCTACAGCCCATACATAATTCGCGTATTCAAACCAAATATCCGTCGAATCTTCGGTCACGAACACCTCATAATCCATTACCTTTTTGATCCCCGCAATCACCGTTCCGGGGCCTTTGAATGCCGGGAAGATGTGAAACCCGGTCAAAAGCCGGGCATATTTCCATGGTTTTATCTCAACAGGCACAGCGTGTGGGGTCATTACAGCCGGTTTAAGCGCCTCTCCCTGCCATGCGGCATAATCCGCCCGCTCTTCGTCCGATAGCTCACTGAGTGACCAGCCAGACCGCAGGCGGCGTATCGCCATGGGTTCGGCGGAGTCCGCGATGATCACCTCTTCTTTGATTCCCAGCCGGCAATAGAGGATTCCGATCTGTTTTTCGGTCATGCCCACGTAACTGTGTTGGCGGATGTAAATCCGGTTGTTGATGATCTTTGCCTCCACCAGGGCAGCGGGTGAAGTAGTTCCGAAGTCCTGCCCGAAGATGGACCGGGCATCAATCTCGTTGAACTGCTGATTGGTAATGCTCTTCCACCCGCTGAATATTTGTCCTTTGCGGCCGGTGCTGGCCAGGCCCTTGATGGCCGTCAGGTAGTAATGCTTGTTGAATAGATGGCTGGCGGGATCCCCATAGGCCTTATACCGTTCGACGATCGTCGGTGGCAAATATGGATTATCCTCAAAATTGGTTTTGATGACGACCAGGCCGGGGATTTGTTTGGGGATAACGTCGTAATAACCGTCTTCGACCTTTTCAAGGGTAAAATACCGAGTAATAACAAAATGTGAAATGTGTGGAGTATTCAGAATAAGCATGACAATACTCCCTTCATTCCTGATTCCATCAACAAGGGAGTTAAACGCGTCTTGATCAACAATATCCTCCATTTCTTCGATAATGCAATAATCGATGTTGGATATAGATTTCATATGTGCCTTTTTGTCTGTTCTACTGGCACGAAAACCTTTTGTAAATACCAACATTTCAGATGATTGCATGTCTTTTATGCCAGTTTCTAATTTTTGATAAAACCGGTCTAAGACACCGCTTTCATTGGCAGTCTCATATCTCAACATGACTTCATTTAGGATACTTTCCCGGATTAGGGCTTTTTCGTCCCGCAGAATTACGCAGCGCTTTTTCTTGATACAAGCTTGAAAGGTTATCCATTTTGAGGCTTCATAAGTCTTGCCAGACCCACGGCCGCCGATGAGAATAATTAGATTGGTATCGATCGGCAGATCATAAAGAGGCTTATATGGCTGTAGAGATTCTACGATTACTTTTGGCATAAAGGATTGAAAATGCGCCTTCAACTCCGTTTTTTCGTTCTAATATGTAAAAATATTGAGGGGAAACTTGGAAATACCTCATCCATTCTGCAAGTATTTTCACTTCGCCATTAAATGAAATCCTTCTATTTCTCGAAGTATTAGCCCCTTGCGCCATCTTAGAGGCCCAATAACAGTTCTCTGGCCCATAATTCAATGAATTATACGTTCGCTCTATTGTATAGGATGGATCTGGTTTTAGCCCCATGTCAGCAAAAAACGCTAAAAAATCATCTTTCCATTCAGGGCAAACGATGATGCCCTTGCCTCCATAATATTGGTAACTAGCGCTATTCGGGTTATAACACCTTTCTTTCATGGCTTGCCAACTTCCATATTCTGATGTATCTTTCATGCCATGAATGAAATTGCCGATACTGGCCGCTTCTTTTTGTCCACATGAACAACTTTTGGTATGGCCGGATCTTAATTTATTTCCAACTACAATGCAAATGTTTCCGCAATCGCATTCACAAAGCCATTGTGCGGAAGTTCGATTCTTGCCGGCATATTCGATAACAGAAAGCTTACCGAAACGTTGTCCCTTAATGTCCTTTAACTTCATTATTTGAAAGTGATTGACAGATCGGAAAGATTAAGATCAAGAGTGCCATTTATCTTAGTTTCCTGCTTTGGCTTGCCAAACGCCCGATCCATGACCGCTTCAAAGGCCCGTGTATCGCCTTTTTGAACCGCCTTCTCGGCCTGGCGGAACATCAACATCATTTCGACCGTGATTTCTTGCTCGGAGATTTTGAAGTAATCTGCGGCGGCTTTTTTGAGTGGCGAATCTTTCGCGCCTTCAAACGAGAGTTGCAATATTGCCCGGGCCAGTTCCACGCCGGTTTTCTTTTTCAGTAGCCCGTTGCTTTTCGCCTGGGGAGTCGGTTGCCGCGTGGAACTGAACTGCTTGTCTTTAGGCGGTTTGCCCGGTCCGACATCTTTTCTCTTCTCCCGTGGCTTTCCCGTGTCCTGCATAATTGCTGATTTCGGTGATTTGGCCTAGTTTCAGCGCAAAGACTTCAACCTGACCGTTATAGACAACGGAAGGTATGACTTTTTTCTTGTATCCCAAATATTCGACGGTCATTCTGGGAGCGGTGGCCGAGTAGCCGAGCTGGAAGACGATGCGCGAGTAATGGCGATCAATGATCTTTTTGGCCCAGTAGTCGGAAGTGATGCGGTATTCTTCGGTCTTGGTGCCGGCGGCGATCTGGTGGAAGTATTCGCCTTTGAGGATGATAAAGAGAGGTTTCATAAATGCAAAGTTTTTTTGCTGCGAAACCCCGCCTTGTTGGGGCGGGGCGGCAGCCTGCAGAAACTTTGCAGGTAAACTGCAGGATTATTTAGCAAGCACCTCAATTTCTTTACCAGCATACAAACCGCGACCCGTAGTTCTGCCAAGTGCATAATGAAACTCCGTAGCGTAGTGGATTCCGTCAACTCGGTACATTTGAACCAGCCCGCAATCGGGGCGGCGGAATTGGGGTCGCCGGCCTGCGCAAGATCGATGATAGCGTTGAACTCTTTGTACTCCTGATCGGTCAGTGCCCGGGAAGGCATACTGACATAAACCTCTTCTATTCCTGCAGCAATAAGTTCCTGCTTCCTGGAATGGCCATCGATGATAGTCAGATCGGAATTGCAGATAATCGTTCCAGCCAACCCGAATTTGCTGAGGGATTTTTGCAGCCGCTTTTTTCCCGTTTTATTCAATGTTTTAGGGTTCTTCGGATTTTCGATCAAGTCCTCTACCTTGACCTTTTTCGGTTCCCATTGAATGGCATCTTTTTTCATTATGTCGAAATTAGCCAACTTTCGTGACTATCAACAAAAAAACCCCACCTTTTGGGTGAGGTTCCACGTGGAAAAAAATTCTCTTAGCTCGTCTGGCCGGCCGTGAAGGTTCCGGCCGTCGGCGTTCCTGCGGGAACCGGGGTGCCGGCGCTCAGCTGCTGGACGACCTGCTCAGGTCCGCTGGTGACCGTAATACCGATCGTGCTGGACTCGATCTTCCCTGTGACGGGCAGTTGGTCGTCCTCGTCGGTATAGGCCCAGGAATTCACCTCTGTGAAATTACAGGTACCGGGACCGACAGGAAGGGCGTTACCGTTCGAGTCGGGGACGGCGACCAGCGGATTGTCGGAGGTGACGCTAACCAGTGTTGCGACTGATCCGGGGATCTGCTGAAGACTTTCCGCATCGTCCAGGACGGCGACGAGAGGCGTTGACATCGCGGGCTGGCCTGCCTGCGGCATCGGGATGACAATGTTACCCATGGGGATATATTTGGTTTTGTTAATAATGACGCAGATGAATTGTCTAACCCTCCGGTGATGGCCGAAATGCTCTTCCAGGCGCCGTTTGGCCTCTTCAAGTTCTTTTTTCAGCCGTTCTATGAGGTGTGACATGAGAATGTAATTTACGGGGTTATTCTGAAATGAGGCGTTAAAATGATCTGCAGGTCTTCCAGGGCTGCCCTGTAGACGTCCCGCTCGGCTTCGAGCGCCTTTATGCGGGCGTTGGCGGCGGCTGTTTCTTGGTCGGCATAATCCTGCATGCACATGAATGCGGTCCTATAAAACCTGTCGATTCCGGCATCATCAAAATCATGGCAAGGATTACGGGAATACCAAATTTGTTGCGGGGTCCTTGGCGTCTTTCCTGGTTCTGTCTCCGATCCTTTATCAGGTATTGCCGGGGAGGGGGCGGCCGTTGATGGCTTAGATTCTGAATTGGTTTCGATGTCGGACAGCCGGGCTTTTAGGTCTCGTATTTCTTCCCTCTTATCGTCGATTTGATATTTTAGCATTCTGTTTGCGTGCATCATCTTGGCGATATCTGTTCCGGGTTCAGGAACTTGTATCATTAGTTCCCCGGCAGCGTCGGTCAAATCCTGTTCGTGGATAGCCAATTGCCTTTCAGTTTCTTCTAATCTTTGCGCTAGTTGACTAAAAGCCCAATCCGATCCGGAAATAAAAGATTCCTGCCGAATATGAGCATACTTATCGTTGGGGCCAGTTGCGGCATGATTAAAGGCCGCCGTAAGTGTTTGACTAGAGTCTGCTTTAGTGGGTCGCCAATGCGTTACGTCAAGGGCGGCCGCGTGATAGCCTTTGACATAAAAACACACATCTTTGTGATCCCATCGCCCAATATACACATCCCCGTAACTGATTTTAAACTCCACTTCCATATCTCGACCGGGCCTATATTGGTCTATCGCTATCCAATTTCCTTCCCCTTCTGTCTTATGGGAGGCTTGAACCCTTTCAATGATTTTTTTTCGCTGTTCTTCGAACCATGCTTCATCTGGCATGGGGGCTTGAAGGGGGACGGTAGTCTCTTCCAGCCATTCGACGTATCGCGGAGAAACAATATTGCCATTGGCAATAAGATAATTTCCACCTTCCATTTCATTTTTAATCTTAGCGGGCTTCCCTTCGCATTTTCCACAGAACTCACCGACAGGCGGCATCCGTTTATCAGCCTTCACCCACCGCAGGACCGGCAGATCAGGGGATAGTGGCTCTATTGGGGGGGATGTTGTGCAAATGGGGCAGGTACCGATATATGATTGATGATGAAGATTGCAATATCCTTCGCGTCCGCTGTAATGGAATGGGCTTTTATTCTCGCTCATGATCTATTGTTTAAAAAAGGTTTTTAGTTTTTGTATCACGCGAGTTATCCATGACGGACGAATCGGCTTGATTGATTTCCCTGTATTTCTATTGAAGTTTGTTTCCATGATATTCGCCTCATTGACATCGTTGAGGATCAAGGCATCCCTGGCTGCCAAAAGATATTTTGCTACCCAAACAGGTATGAGACAGTCTGCATTACAATCCTCTCCACTTGTACAGCCGCATGCAGGCAATCTCTTTTCCCCTTCCGAGAGATCGGAGGTATTGTCTACTTGAACGGGGGCGGTGGCTTCAAGTTCTTTTATGCGCGCTTCTAAAGGCGCTCTTATCATATCAGCAAAGCATTCCTGACAAAAGCCTCGACAGTTGTGCTTTTCACAGATATGATCATCATGCCTGAATTTCGGAATCAGTGTCATTAGTTTGATCTTTTAAAGTGTAATTCAATTTTTTGGCAAATTTTGTTGACCTCATTTACCTTGTCGTCTTCGACATTGACGCTTATTAACGATACATCCGGCGTGAACGGGCTAATGCTGAAGTCGGTAAAGCCCGCTTTCGTCAGTTCTTTTTTGAACCGATTCACCTTGTAATTGTCAGCGCCGATGGCTATCTTTTTCATGATCCTACCTCCTGATCTGTTCCGTCCCAAAGAAATTCGGATACCGGGAAATGAGCACTGCAAGCGCAACAGTAGGTGGCTCCGTAAAACTTTGGATCACGGGCGTAGGTTTCAGATAGCTTCTGTCCCATGGTGGTCAGGCTCCCGCACTTTTTGTGAACGTAAGCCGTCCGGACGGGTCTTACAAAGCCTTTTGCCAATTCTTCATCCGACAGCACCAGATAGACCTTGTTTTGCGGGGCTGGCTCTTCTGGGCCTGTATAGCGTTTCAAATCTGGATTGTTTGGATCGGTAGTTAGTCCCATTGTATTTATTTTTAATGATTTATGAACCGAATTTTACATTATGCGAGTTGTGATATCCTTCAAGGGCCGCAACCCGCTTTTCCAACTCCTTTACCTTCGCAATCAAATCTTCTTTCCCTTCCCAATCGAGATCGGAGGATACTGTAGTGATACGTGGGTTTCCGTCTGAAATCTGCACCGGTCCGGGTTCGTATCCTTTTTCGCTCAGGCTGACCGGAAGGACCGATCATCCCCATGTCGTCAATGATGACAGCGCCGCAAAGAATACATTGCTGTAGGCCACCCCGATACTCGCCTGCTATATGTTCAATGAAATTTGGCATAACGTTTTATTTTTCTGAGTTATCGGTCTGAGGGTTAATAGGAGCGGCTGGTAAGAATCTCCAATGAGTGCATTTCGAGCCGACCCCAAATAGTTCGTCCGCCTCCTTGTCGCCACGCCACCACACAGGATCGTCTTTATCGATTTCGCGCACGAAGCAAATCCCATCCTCACGCAGCCATAGAACCGGCACATCGTAATCCGGCAGCCCCGTGTCCACGCTTATCCATCCATCATCCGGTTGTGCTGGGGATGATTGTCCTTCAATAGGCAAAACGCTGTTGATTCTTCTAACAACGTCCATCCACTCCCATGTAAAATCTTTCCTACGACTCGCTTCGTCCTTCCACTCTTTCAGAGCTTTTATCACCTGCTCGCTCATAGATGGCCCTCCCAATGAGCTAGAGAGATGGCGGTAGGCGGCGATAGTCGCTTGTTTGGCAGAGTCTTCATTGAACCAGAACGAAGGCGTTGTCTCTCTTGCTGCCTCAATACAGAGCTTTAAGAATTCTTCTGGTATCTGCCCATCCTGGGGTTTAGATTCTGTATTCATGGTCGTTGTTTTTTTATGATGATTCCCGCCATTATTCCAATTGGCTTAAAATCAATATTATAATATTCGCACAATATCCACAGCACGGATGCAGATGGCTTTTTAATTTCGTCAGCCTCTAATCGCCTGAGATATTCGTTAGACACGCCGGTGTCCTCCAAAACCTCATCGGGCGATAAGTCCCTGGCCTCCCGAACTTGCTTCAATATTTGGCCGATTGTTTGTTGTACTCCCTGATCAGTCATATAGTTGGTTTTTTGGGTTTCCCCAATCTTGTTTTCGAGTTTCCGGCCGCTATGGCCTGGCGGCTATGTTCGGTTGCAATTTTATGACAGTTCGAACAGGCGGCTTTGAAGTCCTCTACCCGCAAAAGTCGGTCATTTTCACGGCCGGCCGCGTGGTGGACCTGTGTTGAATTTCCGGTGCAACCAGGCAATTTGAGATCGCACACAGGGTTCTCGCGCAGGAATTTGCGCTGAATGGGCTTGTATTGCCTGTTCTGCTTCGCCCGCTTTTTGCTTTCCCGCTTAATCTTCCCCCTGACAGGCTTTTTAGCCTCTTGGCTCGTTTTCTTTGCCGGGGCGTCCTTCCCCTCAGATTTCTGGACATCGCCCGATTTTGGCCGGTTTGTGTCGGTCCTGATCCCATTTTTCAAATCGCGCCTCATTTCCAGGTATGTGCTCATAAAGGTAATTTTAACTGATTCGGATCGTCTGACACGTAAGCCGGTTCAATCCAATTCCCGTCGCCGTCTTTCTCCCATTTCCACCGCTTAAAATGGGTGCAAGTCGGGTGCCCCTGCTCGTCGTATACCCATTCCGCCGTCTCGCCTTCCAGGAAAGACCGGGAAAGGATCTCGCAGGGGTTGTCTGTAGTGTCCTGGCTGTGCTCGTATTTCCCCCTTACGCAATTTACGCAGAACTTATCGATGAAGTAAAGGCCGTCATCGCTATTGCTCGGGCGGAATCGGTTGTCAGGATCATGGCTCATCTTGTTATTCCTGTTTTAAAGATTCCAATCATGTCGGCACTGAGCGTCATACCGAAGTAAACGAGGTCCATTGGTTCCTCATAAGTTACGATAATGGCTACTATTTTCCGCCCCTTTTCGATCCTTTTATATTCGAATTTCATCTTTTCCAGAGTATAAACATAGGCGGTTTCCTGGCCCCGTTCGAGTATGGGGATTTCAAGCATCATAAACTCTTGATTTTTCGAAGTAATCTCGCAATCACCACCACAGGTTTGCCGTCAAATGATACCAGCATATTGCCGTTCTTTCCACGGATGCACTTTCCGTCAATGGCGCGGATAGCGCGGCAGGTTTGGCCCTTCAACGCCGGATCAGTGAACTTATCCCCTAAATATCGATAATTCATAAACTGAATTTTTTAGGCTCCCGCAGCGCAATATGCCGCAATGACTCCGTATGAATCTCTGCGATCTTTTTGTTGTCGAAAGCGGCTATGCATTGAACAAAATGGCCGACGGTTGCAGAAGGCAAAATATTCAATAATGCCTGCATAAGTTCTTCTTTTTCAGCGATCGTCATAAATATTTCCGTTTAACTTCCTGAAATCCATGATTAGAGTATTCGGCCGGGGCACGGACAATCTTAGGCGCGGGAGGATCCGGTAAAAGACCCGCGGGAACCGGTCGCCTCTCCCGGATGGGCGGGCTCTCCTTCACCTTTCGGTTCATCCGCTTGAATTCCAGGTGGTGGCGATAGCCGATGCCATAGACGACAGCCTGTGTCAGCCCGAAGGATGTGGCCAGTTCTTTAGCCGTATGCGCTGAGGCATTTTCGATGATGTACCTTTCCTGGGCGTCGGTGAAACTTGCAGGGCGATTTCTCATGCTATTTCTTTTTAGGTTTAGAAATCTTTGTCGGCGGAAGGGCCATATAATCGTCGATCACCTTCCTTATTGCATCGAAACCCTTGGCGAATACCGCCAGATAATTCCTATCGGTCAAGGCTTTCAGGGTGGCGTTTTGACGCGAAAGATGCTCGTTTTTGAATAGCCCGGCGGAATTGTACAAATTCTCCCCTTCCCGCTTCATTTCAATAAGCAGGCCCAGAAAGCCACCCCTTGCATCCAGGATTTGAAGGTCCGGGAATGAAATGCCCGAGTGATTCAATTTCCCCTGGCGCATCCGCTGGCTCTCGAACATCAGCTCCCCGGCACTGTCCGTGTGGAAAAGAACTTTTGGCCAGCGCAGTTTCAGGTACTTCACCACCTGGTAATGCACCCGGTCCTCATCGGCGATGATTTTGTTGTCTCTTATGGTAAAGCCGCGTTTCATGCTAATTGTCTATTTTGGGAAGATCCTGTTTCAAATAATCGAACCACCATTTTTTTAGGAGTTTCATTTTCTCGTCCGAAATCTCGAATTCGTAATAAATCTGTCCATTGGGCAGCGGCTTTCTGATACCTTGTAGCATTTCTATTTCGAACACTTCTTTGAAATAAGCCTCCGCCGCTGGATTAACTGTCAATTCTACCTTGTTGTCATCGGTGCTGAGATTCATGCTATGCTGTTTTTTGCTCCGGAGAGCCGGTTTTAGATCGAATAAAAGCGGATACGGTCATCCCTCTTTGTTTCAGATTGGCGAAGAACTGGCGAACAGCTAAAAGTTTCCCGAGATCCGCATTATTTCCCTGGTCGGCCTTGATCTGCTCAATCTGGCTCTTCGGGAGCAAAAGGAAGTTATTCTTTCTCAGGGATTCCGCGGCTGCCCTCAGCTGACCATCCGAAGCATTCCCCACCTGCCAGGCGTGAAAGATCTCGTCCATCGATTCGAGATAGCGGTCGAAAGGAGTAGGACCGGCGCCTTCAACGACCGCGAACAGGCCGGCCGATTTGCGCCTTTTTTCGTCAAGCAGAACCTTGTGCTGCCAGGATTTGAGATCTGCCTCCAATCGCTCCTTATCCTCCCTGAATTTGAGCTGGAGCCATTGCCCGCGGACGCAGCTTTTCCAGTCCTTCATTTTAACCCGTCCAACCACAAAACCATTAGCCATGTAGTGGTCCATCCAGCGTTGACTATAGTACTGCAGGAAAGCAGTTGGCCAGTCTGGTTTGCAGAGGTTCATGAATGCTTGCACTTCCTCCGCTTTGGGAATCTGGAAGGGGGGCAGCTTTTTGACTGATTTTGCCATGCTGATCAATTGAAAAGATTTTCAGAAGCTTTCACCATTCCCCGTCCTTCGAAACTGATTATTTCCTTGCTGGTCATTCGTTGTATATATGCATCTCGGCTACTGCGAAGATAACCGGTTGAATCGCTTATAGTATCCCTTGGAACGGCGTTGGGATAGGCATCAATCAGCACCCGAAGAATCTTCTTTTCCCCTTCTGGCAAATTTTCCAACCAATACTCCTGTAATTCTGCGCCCGTAGGGAGTGGTTCGAAATCCGGTCCAAGGGTTTCCAGGCCTAAGTCACTAGGGTAAATTTTATCTCCCTTCTGTTCAATCATTCCTTTTTGCCTAAGCCGCTGAAGATATGCATCCCGACTCGACCGCTTATAACCGATGAGCACCGTCAGTTGATCGCGCCGCAAACCGTCCGGAAATTGTGCACAAGCGGTCAATATCTTGCCTTCCGCTAAGGGGAGTTCAACCTTTTCTCCATTATGGTGAGTTATTTTCTTTTCCAGTTTCGGCTCAATCTTTACCGATTTTACTTCAGGTTGCTTGGCTACATTCGCGATGGGAAAATGTATTTCGGTTCCGCTGAGGGCTGCTATTTTACTTAAGACGCCCTGCAACTTCTTAACCTGTGCCTGAGAAGCGTAAAACATAACATCTTTGTCTTTGATAATAGAAGTATATTCCTTTTTGACCTGGTCCCGAACTTGTTGAATAGCCTTCTCATTCGGCGCCGATTCCGGTCGCTTAGCCTTTGATAACTCAGTTTTGAGCCGTGAAATCTCCGCCTGAAATTGCTGTTTGGTGGCTAACTCCTTTTCTGCCTCTTCGGGAATGTCGGAAAGTTTATCAAGAATTTTTTTAATGGCGGAAGGGGTGGGAGGCGCCGAGATCATCCTTTTGCCGGATTGCAAATGTGTGGTAATGACAGCCGAAACCTTGAATTTTATTACCTCATTGCTGATGGCCGGCCCGAAAGCGTAAAATGTTCCAGGCTGAAGGTCTCGGAGTGACAAAATATCGGACTTGGTATTCATTCCTAATTCCTCCCCGGCGCGGCGACGGTCAATATCTTGTGCGCTCCTACCAATCAGCTTGTTGTTGCACTCAGCGGTCGCGTCCTTACTCAGTTTTGGAAGACGCTGAGTTGCCAGCACAGCGCAATACCCTCTTTTCCTTCCGCGTGTACATAAGTCGATAACAGCACTCGCGCTTTCTGATTGACCGTTTTCCGGGCAAAATGTGTGCGCCTCATCAATGTGGATAAAACAAGGGTGCCATAACTCTTTTGGGGCGTTCACAATGGCCTGAAGGAATCGCTTTACGAAGATTGGACGTTCGTGTTTCTGCAATTCGTACAAGTCTATAATGACCGATATGCCGGTTTCAAGAATCTTGTGCGCCAGGGTCTCGGCATACTTCAAACTCAGTGGAATATCACCCCCCTTGCTGACCAGCGCAAAATCAAACTTTTCCCGCAACGTTACAAACTCCCCTTCGGGATCAATGATAATTTGTTGAACCTGGTTACCGATAGATTCAATCAGTTTTCGGAGAGCGTAAGATTTTCCGCCACCGGATCCCGCCTGTAAAAGCAACCGGGTGTCAAGCAATTTTTGTAAATCAATGGGAATGCCGATGTTGATATTTTGCATATTTTAATAAGTTTGTATAAGATAATCGATCGTATAAAGGCATTTTGCGAACAGGGTAAGTTTGTCTTTCGGTAGCAATCCGCCCGCGTCCTGCTGCACTTCGGTCCACCAGTAGCGTTTCTTTTCCTCCGGCAGGTCCTCAATCCGGGGAAGGCGGCCGGAGATCACCAAGGCGCGGTAAACGGTGTATAAGACGCTCCTTTGGCTTCCATAGTTTACAAGGGTGCGAATATATGCCTCGGGGTTTTCGGCGCATAAAGCGGCTTGTTTGTAACCAAGGGTTATATATCCTGAAGTGATGGGCGTCAATTTTCATCCCTCCATGCTTTGAATGTATTTTTAAGGTCGCCGATTGCCCCATTCAGATTATCTGCCTTGTCCATCAACTGCAACTGCTGAGGATTAAGGCTTTCTTGCGCACGTTCTGACGGTCCGATGTACAAAGTCTCGTGGAAATCTTTATCACGCTCCTTTTGCCCCTCCAAATGTCGCACACTCCAATAGGTGTCCGCTATCCTGGTAATTATTTGAAGATCCACACGGTCGTGGATGTCCACCAATTCACCCCGTTTGGCCATAGAAAACATGATAACATAATCTTCCAACCGTAGGTTCCTGCACTCCTGGATAAGAAGTCCAGATGCTTCAATCATCTGATCCTCATTCATATTCCTGACCACATTGAGGGAGGCGCAAAAGTCCCTGACGAGTAGAAAAACCGCTTTGCTGATACCCGGGGCGTTGTGGATAAGAAGCTCGGCAATTGGCGGAAATGTGCGAATTATGGGAAAGAAAGGCACGCCACCCGGCATGAGATCGCCGGTGATGCTCATTAGCTCGAGCTTCCCGTCTGTTTTAAGGTCAGGAATTTCCAGTTTTACTAAACATCCGATCAATTTTTTCGAATGCGGATGCAACGTCCACGTTTCCGCCGGTAGGTTCCTTTCCGTTGATCTTTCCATTTTTTCCATTGACGATGATTTTATCGAACTGAGAACAAAGGTTTTGTAAGAGAAAGTTTTGCGATAGCCAAGGATCAGCGTAGGCTCGTTGCAGAAACTTCAGGAAATGATCAGAGCAGGTTATGGCCGTCCACTCGAAGTTTTTCCCAATTACCCGCTGGCTGACCAATTCCAGGAGCTTTTTCATAGAAGCGGGATCGCGGCCGGCAAAGGAGGGTTTTTCTTTGAACTTACTTTCGTAGAAGTCGAACCAAGTTTTTACGCACAATTCCCAAATTCCCATTTCCTCAGCCTTTTTCTTCGCGCGCGGCTTTCTATTTCCAGTTTTATTTACATCTGTATTTCTATTTTCATTTTCATCTTCCATATGCGCTGGCATAGCGCCAGCATATGCTGGGCCGTTTTTAGGGTCTTTTTTACCCATTAAAGCGTTATTACGGCGTGATTCTGAATACTTTGATCGTTTTTGCATTTCATTAAGCAATCGTTCATTCCAAAAAAGATTATCCTCTGTTTTAAACTTCGGTTTCAAAATCGGCCAAACTTGTGCAAAGCATATGCTCAGCACTTGCTTAGCTTGTGCTAAGGTGAATTTGCCAGAATTGAATTGGAGGATCAGAAGATCTATATAAGCCCCTTTTTGCTCATGGGTAAAATACATTGTGCCGCCATGCCAGTCGTTAGGGTAAAAAAGGAAAGCCGGGTCTTTAGCCATTAATTTCGATTTTGGACATAAAAAAAGCCGCCCTGGTGAGAGGAACGGCTCTTTGAAAGGTTGTCCTTTGAAAGATAAAATCCATTATTACCCTCACCGATATTAATGGACCGCGCTATGTGATTTCAAATGTACGAAAGCCTTTTCCAATTAAACAATTTCCAAAGAACTTTTTACAAAAATTTGGCCGGGAACGGGGATCACCGTATGCCTATCCCGGCCGGATCTCTCCCGGAGGACCGCGACTGTTGACTTTCATCAAAAAAGCGACTGTTTTTTATGATCATTCCGCAAATCGAACACCCGAAAGATAGTATCCCCGTCAAAGCCCTTCCGTAGCTGCAGGATCACCGTCTGGATCCTGGCGTATTGAAAAGTCGCCCGCGGTAAGGCCGTGACCGTGAGCAATCCCCACCGTTTCAGGGCGCGTAGTCTCACATCGCTATCGCTGATGGTAAACCAGGGCATCAGGGCGATCACATCGTCGCTCATCTTCATGCACTCCTGCAGGATGTGATATCCAAGTCGCATGCCGTATTTATTCAGCTCAGGAGGCACCCCGAAGGCGTACCGGCTGGAAAAGGGCGGATTGGTCAGCACGCAGTCAAATCTTCCCGGAGGCATGGCAAAGAAGTCCGCAGGGGCCGTTACGTGATATTCCGGCGGGATAGCCCTCACCAGATTCCAGAGGCCTGCGGTAGGCTCTAAAATCGTTCTCGCGCCAAATGGGATCATTTCGGCCATGTAGTTGCAGACCGGTACCGGTGTCTGAAAATCCGTGAGCCATTTCTCGCCTTCTGATGTTTTTGCAGATTCCTCATCAGCAGGGAAAAAGCCGCCTTTCTTTAGTCCGCTCATTTTTGTTCGATTTTTTTGCTCATTCTTTAATCCCTCAGGTTGATCGGTTATTGCATTTTTCCGCCACGGCAATCAGCCATCTTGCCAGGTCGGGGGGTGTTTCCTCGCGCTCAATTTTAGTCACCTCCCGCTTTACCCGCCTTCCGCTTTTCTTCTTAATTTTAGAGGAGATTGTATATTCGATTGCGTCGAATTTTATCGGAATAGGAGGTAAATGCCAATGAGGGCACCCGACAATATACAAAAAGGTCTTTTTCAAAGCCTTATGGCCGAACCAGGACTGATTGACACAAATTGTATATCCTCCGAAATTATCCACCTTTCCGGGCTTTGGCAATCCAGCTGCCGCCCAGAGCTTCGAAGTCGCAGGATGCTCCAAAATACCTCCGTACCTCCGTACCTCCGTAACCGCCCGCAAAGCCACGTCTTTTTCGTCGGCCCGGGGTTTGGCCATGTGAGACAATTGGCCCCATGCCCTGCAAGGCGGGTGAGCAATCACCGGGTTGCCGCCTGGCCAGTTCCGAGCATCCCGGTCAGCGTCCCAACAATCGACACCAAGGGTCTTGTAGATCGAATCCTTTCGGACGTACAGGGCGCTGATCATTCTGCTTCCCCCGACGGATGTTGCTGACTCTGAGGTACCTTTTTCCGTCCGCCCTTCCCTTTTCCGTTGGCCGCGTCCACGATATCCTTGACGACTGATTCCGGGGTGGTCGGTTCGGCTATCTTGGCTTTGGTCACTTTATTTTTGGGGTCCTCGGGTTCTGGCATGTTCAGGGACAATTGAGGATTTTCATAACAACGCCCTTCGAAGCAATAGGCAAGCACTTCAGACTCTATGACTTTGATCTTGCCCTGAAGATCCTGGCAGTAAGGATAGGCGCCTTCTTCGTCCATGTCCTGGTCCAGGAGGATAGTGGCGTTTGAAGTCATGGCCCCTGCGAAAGCGGTCAGCCGGTGGCCTTTCAGCGTGATTTTCAATTCTTCATCCCTGCCGCTCAGGGAATAGCCTCTGGCTTCGAATTGCTGCGTCACTTCGGATCGTTCGAAGTTGTCCACCGCATCGGCATTCCAAAGAATAACCATGTGGTCGGCCAACCGGGTGACAGCCTTCAGAAAATCCTTATGAACCAGATTGCTGCAATTCTCGAATTTCTCGTTGCGTTTGCGAACGGGATCCCAAAGGACGATCTCGGGAGTGAATTCATCCTTGTCCTTTTTTTTGAGCTTTACCGAACGCACCTCGTATTGCTCCTGTTCTTTAGTCATATTGATTATTTTAGATGAAAGTTAGTAATTACGCCCGGTTCCTTTTACGCGAAGCCTTCGCCATTTTATTTCGTGCTTGCCGGCGATTCCAATCCTTTTTGGGCATGATGCTTTTAAGACAAGGCGGAATGCGTGCAGGAGCGGAGGCAATGGGCTGCGCCAAAACAGCAGCAGCCGCGAGCAGTGATAATCCTTTCATAAGTGATATATTAGGTGAACAATTTTACAACGCTATTGCTGGTTAATTCCTTGAACCCCCGTTTGTTAATAAGGTGATCCATGAAGCGTTTTTCAAGGATCTCTATGATTTTAAAACTGTAGCCGTCTCGCCTGGCGCTGTTCTCGAACCATTCAAACATATCGTCTAAATGATGGTTCCCCGGTTGGTGGTTCAAGATAGCCAAAATAACATAAGATCTGTCTTCCGTTTTCCATAATCCCGTCACTGTACCTACCCGGAAGTTTGTATATGTCGGATCCCAACGGAAGGGCTCTCCGACCTCGAAAGGGAGGTTGTGTGTTGACCGGAAAGGCTTTTCGAGCTTTTTCTTATTTTCGCTTTTGACCATTGGTTATTTTCAACCGTTTACCGTTTATAAGAGCCAGGGCGAGAACACCCCGGCTTTAACCATTAGACCTTATCAAACTATTCTTTCACAATTGCTGCTTCTTCCTCAGCACATTTCCACTTCCTACCACCCCTAATATCTTTTACATGTCCGACAGAAATATTATATCTGGCCGCAAGATCATCAGATCTTAAGACGCTGTTTTTTATGGCAATGGCGTCAACAGCCGTTAATTTGCAGTTACTATTATTTGAGCCCTGTTGATCCGCCAAAAGACCTATTTCTGATGCATGAACCATATTTTCCTTTTGCGTGGACCAAGCTATATTTACTTTTCTATTGTCCCATTTTTTACCATTCAAATGATTGACATAAGGTTTATTAAACGGATTTTCCAGAAATGCAACCCCAACAATTCGATGAACAAGTCTTTGCGATCTGCTTCCATCCCTGAAATATAATGTTACGGAACGATATTCTTTTAGGTTCCGGCTGCGCAAAATCCTAGGGGCAAGGAGGCGCCCGTAGATATTCACCCTACCGAGTGACTTTATTTCCCCCATATCCGATACCTCATAAAGACCTTCAAAGCCGATCACCGAGACCCATTCTTCGTCAACTTTATCCTGGCGTTGAAGGAAGTCGGAATAACTGTCAAATATTTTTTTCATTTTATAGCGGTTGATTGTTTAAAAAATTGATAACGATTTGTCCGCATCAGGAATGTCGATCGAAAGATTCTCAGCGGCGAACGCCCGGATGCTTTCAATATACTGCGAAAATTCCTCTTTGTTCAATTCGGCGCTGCTCCCCTCCCATTCCCCGATCACCGTTCCATCCTTATCTACGATGTTTTCAGGCAGGAACATTCGCTTGAAAAAGTTATGGCATTGATCAGCCGTCATGCGGTAGCCGAGGTCAAGGAAGGCGTGCCTGCACTCGGCGTAGACGACCCCAAAGAGATATCGGTTTTGCTGGTTCGATCGCAGCCCCCGCTTTTTGATCGTTAGGATTATCTCGCAGTCCTTCACCGTCATAAGCTCCTGCTCGAAGCGTTTCCGATTATGGAGCGTCATGCGGCCCCCCTCTACTTTTCCGTATGCCTCAATCTTTGTCATACATCCAACCAGCTTTGTCGCACATGAATAGCCCCGTCCATTGATCGCTCCAAAAGTCGTATGATTGGTCCCAGGCTTCGGTTAGGATGGCGTAATTGAACCGTTTCATGTAATATTCCATCTCCTGGATCCCATGCTTTAAAAGCCGCTCATTGAGCGTGTGAACGCTAATACCGCCCAACTTATCGACGGCAATGATATGATATTTCCGCTGTTTCCAAGGGAGTCCGGCAAGTTCTTCAATGATTTTCAGGCCAGTCAGGTAAATAACAGCCTGAAGGTAGAGTTTTCGATACCATATCTCGCGCTGCACTTTATCCTGCTGGGCATCCGGCATGCTCTTAACGTCAGCCATATCTTCGTCTCCTAAAAGATCGATAACGCCGTGAAAGAAAAAATTGAACCACTCCCAGTCGATAGGCGTCTCACGTTTTGGGCAAGCGCGCATGATCCTGGCGGAGGCCCGATTGTGAATCACATTTAAGGCCACTATTTTGGCGTGCGCATGCTCTTTTGGCGAAACGATCGTCCGGTCTCCGGCCTGACCACAAGCTATGAATCGCCATTCTTTATAGGCTTTGGTCGCCCGCGGGTTCTTCGAACCTCCCTGCCTCAGTTCCTCAACCTTATCGGAATCATCGAAAGCAAAATATCGTTCATCGAACTTTCCCGGTTCAAGGATAAGACAGTGCAGCATTCCGCCGTAGATCATCGCCGGAGTCGGTTCCTTTTTTTGGAGCTTATAATCGGCGAAATCCTTGGGACTATCCATGAAATTGCTCAGCGCAGTATAAGACAACCTCATTTCGCCGCTCATTATCTTTTTGATAATAGGGATCATTAAATCCACCCGCGAAGGCATGGGCTCAACGCCGGGCTTTAATTCTTCTGCTGTTTCCATTAGGCGCTGAATTTTTTGAGTAAAGCACGGCGGTTTAGAATCGCATTGGTGAAGGCCGGCAAAGCGTGGTATTCCGGGTTACTGTTGATAACGGCATCAAGACCATCGGCATCGGCTTCGGATATCACCACAGCGAGTTCGACAGGGATATCCTTCGGTGGGAGTTCTTTGAACTTTGCTTCCTGCATGGCCTGGTAATCCATTTCGATATTCCTGTTCAGGTCCTTACCGAAAATTTTTCCAAAGCATTCGCAGGCATCTTTGATGGCAAAACTTTTGGCTGCAGGAGCACCAGTTTGAACCGCCGAACTTTGCACCTGCGAGAAATCCGTTGCGGCCGCTCCTTTGTTGGTGCGAATGGGAGCTGCGCCAATCCCATCAGCCCATTCCCACTCCATCGTCACCGGATTGAGCACATGAACGCGGACGGTCAGCACAATGGAATTGGCCATGACCTCCGATTTCAGGATCTCTGGCTTCCATTTGATAAAAAGGGAGGTCAGAAGATATTCTATAATGCCTATGGGAATGTATTCTACAGGGATCTTCTCTTTGCCGCCCTGGGCGTTCATGATTTCTTTGGTCGCCGTTGGGTGAGGGAAAAGCCATTCCTTTTTGGGAGGGGCATTCAGCAGCTTATTGAAGTCATTGAACTTCGAAAGCAGTTCGATTTCCTGCTGTTCGTAAAGATCCTGTAATTTGGGGAGTTGAAACTTCTGCTGTTTAGCAGGCAATTGATCGGACATTTGTGATGATTTTTGAGTGATGAAGGGGAATCAGAAGGGTAGATTGCTGGCCGCCGCCGTACCAAACTGCCGATCAGCATCTATGTCCAGATCTTCCAATTTCCGCTGGGCCTCCTTAATTTCGGTAAGAATCGCATTCTTCCTTTCGGCTTTGAAAAGTTCCTTTGCCTTTTCTATTAGGGCGGCAAAATTCATCTTCACATCACCCCAGCGGCCAATGAGGTACTTCTGCGTGGGATTGAATGAAACATTATAGACCGAAGTATCGGCCTTTTTCAGGGATTGCGCTTCGATTTCGGAAAAGAAAACGGCAACCCTGGAATAATTCCGATCATAACAGATCCATTCACCAACCAACCCTATACAGGCCGGGTCCGGCATCTTATCGTCGTACCAGATTTCCACCTTCTGGAAATGCCCCTCCTTCAAAGAGAGAGAAACGAGCGAAAGGATTTCGACAGGGATTGGCGACTTGTCATAATCGGAAATCCCCACCTTGACTGGGCAAAGCGTTGCAATGGCATTTTCGATATTCCTTTTCATAGGCAGGAATGGAATAGGGGATTTCTCAGGAGCGCAGATTTTGGTCTGTCCTTTTAAACCAAGGGCATTAACAAGATCATTCCACTGATCGAACTTTTCGTTATCATAGATAAGCTCCTGGGTTTCCTCAACAATGAAAGTTTCGACTATCGTTTTCATGCTGGAATTGTTTAAAGAAGTCATAAAATTAGATTGATTTTGATGGAGAAAAAGGAATTAAATTTACGAATAAAAGCTAGTATTCACAAGGGTTTCCGTCGATATTTATTCGCTCAAAATTGACTGTAAATTGTTGTAAGCAGCCTTCGTGAACGACGCCAAAATAGCCTTCCATTCCGGCTGTTGTATAATGGGTAGGATATCCACCTCCTGCCACTTGACGGATTCAATGGCGATACTGACCCCTTCGGGTTGATCCTCTGGCAGGCGCGTTAATTCTGGGTCTACCAGCGCCTTGGCAGTTATCCACAGCTGCCCGATATTCCGGATAGAGAAAAGGCCCCCAGTTTTGTCTTTGCTGGTAACGGGCATCCCGAACTCAAATTTTCTTCTTAACTTAGCCATGACATAATTATTATTTTTTGAGTGATTTTCTTTTTTGATTTAATTGGAGCGGCCGGCAGTGATGAGTCGGCCGTTTTTTATCTCAACAGTCCCGATGAAAATGATCTTCGAATTCCTCAACCTTGGGTTTCCGGCGCCTCTTCCACAATCCCGAAATATCGATCCACGCCTGGCACAAGACATCGAGAAACGCCCCGGAAATAACGCATACCGCGTACCATACCCCAAAGAGGCGACCAGTGAAGAGCCAGCGGCAGAATAGGAGGGCCAGGGCGAGAAGGGCGATATAAAGGAAGATGTAGAACATGGTTTAGGATTTTAGCAGTTATTTATTGGCTTCTTCAAGAACGGCTTTGGCGTATTTCACTGAGTTAATCGATACCCAATTTATTGACGTGTCTTTTTCCGACCAATCTGGTGAATTAGCCAACATCCCCTGAGCTATCACAAGAGAAGCCAATTCGAGTTTCGTGAAGCCATATTTCTGAAATTCATAGGTGCCCATTTGGTGGCCGTTATCCTTTCGGTTTGCCTCATTAGCTATGACAACAGGAGCGGCCGGTGATTTGAGATTATCCATTGTGATGATTTTTTCGAGTTAAATAGAGCCGAGATGGGCGAACCACCCCGGCTTAACGATTGCTGCCATTAAAAAGTTAAAAGAGAAGGAGTACTACTTAAGTGATCAACTTACATTTCCTCCCTCGCTTGTCGGGCGCGACCCGGACACGCTTCTTTATATCGTTCCAATCAATTTCTCGTACACTTCATTCCCCAGAATCCCCCGCATCATTTCAGGCAGATCAGCCGCCTGCGTTCGCAATTGCCCGATCAACTCATCCAGATCCGCCTTCGGGCCTTTCTTCAGCGTCATTCGGATGGCGTCTCCCCAGGGGCCTCGGTTGGTCACGCAGGAGAGCAGGAAGCGGACTTCGTATTTGTGGAGGGGCACGGATTTTAGTAGCATACCGGCAGTTTTGAGGCGTCAAATTCGATGACCAACCACCGATCGAAGACCACGCCGCTGACCTTCCACTCATCAATTTCGGCGGTCAGGGGCAATCCTTGCTGGGCGATCACGTGGTTCGCCTTCAGCCAGTATTGAGTCGCGAGTCGGTCGGAACTCAACCGAAAGCGCATCAGCTTGCCGTCCTTGACGACATGGCAGCGGATCAAAGGGGTATCGAATGCCTCCCGGAAAGTCGCCATCGCGAGGTCCTGGGCCTGTGGTTCAAAGATTGGGTTCATGAGATTGGGTTTTTGCTGGTAAAAGATCAGATTCCTTTTTGGCGTAAAAGTCTCGCAGGGCCTTGAACAATTGGTCACCGCACTTCTTTTCCCTGAAGGCCCGCCACACTGCCGTCGATATAGATGCCGCCG
The DNA here is from genome assembly GCA_003167015.1 of Chitinophagaceae bacterium. Classification (GTDB taxonomy): domain Bacteria; phylum Bacteroidota; class Bacteroidia; order Chitinophagales; family Chitinophagaceae; genus Puia. The sequence goes on from PMUF01000054.1 coordinate 60,205, forward strand.
ATCGTTTCAGCTTTTTGCCGATGGCCTCATCATCGCCGGTACTGCGGAGCGTCTTCCATTTTTCTATCAGTTCGTCGGGTATTTGCATACTGTCGTCTTTTGCCGCCGAAAGCCCGGTGTTACCCAAGCTGTCCGGCAGTATCTTATCGCCGATCCGCGTTCGTCTCTGAATGAAGAGGTCGCTGTTGTGGCCGGATACCTCTAAACCACCGCTATAGCCTCTTTAAGATTTTCGTAAATTTCTTTCATTTTGCCAGTCAGACCGGATATGGAATAAAGGCCGCCCCCAAAATGATTATTCCCTGTGTCATTACTTTTCCAATGGCGCAACCCCAATTCACTGCCGTCTTTAGAACTATAAAGTATTTCGTAATGATCCTGTTCCTTAATCTCTAATTTTTCGGCGTATTGCCCATTATCGAAGTACCAAAAGCGACCAGTGTTATATTCGGGAGTTGAGAATATGTTTTTCATTTTGCGTTGTTTGATGTTGTAAAGATATGGTAGGATTTGTTATAATCTTAATTTTTTGTTGATTATTTGTAAAAAAGTGTAAAAATAGTGGAACTGGGTAGAATAAAGCAGCCCCGACCAGATTGCCGGGGCCAACGTCCTCTTTAGTGCGGCTCATGCGCCGTGCGGTTATGATTTGGCCAGGAAAAGAAAGATTTCCCGCTGAAAATGCAAGTCGATCACAAAAGCGCAGATGATGCAGGAGCTAGAATGGGAATAACCCCGATACCGTGAGAGACAGAAAATCGAATAAGTCCTATCCGGGAACGAAGATTGAATTGGAAAAGAAGATCTTCAGCGTACCCATCAACGGTCCTTTTGCTGACAAACATGCGGTCGGCGATTTCTTGATAGGTAATATCCTCTACCACAAGACGGAGAAATTCAATCTGACGTGGGTGCAAATCGAGCATACCCTAAAATTCTGCAAAATTATTTGCATTTATACAAAAGATTATTCGCAAAATTTCAACGGATTATACAAAAAGGGCCTGAGGAAGAATCCCCGGCCCGTTCTCTAAAATCAAATATCCTATTAAAAGCCGAGGCGAAGCTACGAAAAAGCCCCGAGATCACTCCCGGGGCACCTCCAAAACCCATGAACAAGAAAAAGTTATGCGCTGACCCAAACCGGCAAATCCCCCAATTCGTCGGCCTGAATGGTATCCGGGTCGTATTCTATTCCGCTCATCCTTAATTGCGGATGCTGCAAAATCTGCCATCCCTCTGTTGGAATGCTTTGATCGCAATTATAGGCCTTCCAGTAATGAGCAAAGGGCAAGTCGTACAGTTGCTGATCCGAAAGGACCACATTCCAGCCTACGTAAAGACCCGGCACGTAGCCAGATGCACTGACGGCGGTATACCACGCCTGGCAATAGGCAATCACATCTTCGGCTTTTACCCGCCGTCCCACCCCTTCCAGATCAAGCCAGAGGTTGATTCCGGGCGCAAGGCTGATTTCTTTAGCGTATTGGGCGGCGTAGGAGCCATATTCCAGCCCGAGGGCGGCATTAGGCTCCCAGCCGGGCATGGCGACATGTTGAACAGCCATTAACGAGAGGCCTGCGGTAAGAATGATCTCTATTTCTTTTGCGGTCAGGTTTCCGGAAATCAGCGCCGGCGTTCTGGGTAGGTAGCGGATACAGAAATCCATGCCTGCAGCCTTAAATGCGGCGGCTTGTGCGCCCGAGAGGGGCTGATTCACGTCAAATCCTGCGCCGGCGGTCGCTTGCTTTACGGTTGGCATGTTACAAAGATTTTGAGGTTAAGAAGCCGCAGTCGCATTCGCCGGATTAGCTTTAGCGGCGGCAATAGCGGCCTGAACCTGGTTAAAGGCCTGCTGAGCGAGATTTTCCCACTCGTTCCATGTGGCGTTCTCTGCTTTCCCCTGGTTATACAGAACGGTAAGGGAGGTCGCCAAGCTGATCCAGATTTTAGACGTAGTGGCAATGGACGCTTTTGCATAGGCGGCAATAACGGACTGTACCCAGGCCGCTGTTGCTGCCTCTGTCGGGGCCTCTCCCAAGGCTTCCAACCCCAACTCGGTTGCCAAAATCTTAGGGCCTAATATCTGGGCGCCTTTTAAAATCGCCGCGGGCACCCCTGCGAGTTCAGGACTGAGGGCGGCCACAATGTCTTCGACCACTCCGGAATTAACCGCTTGGTTAATGTCCTCGGTGATCGTAATGATTTCGGGTAAAAACTCAACCTGCGCGTCTTTGAAAACTGTGGATACCGCACTTTTGATGCCGCCCCATATTTTGCCAAAGAAGCCGGTTTTTGAAAATAATCCCATTTGTTTGAATTTTATGTGTGAATAATTATCGAAAGGGCGAATCAAAAACAAGGCCTAACAGGCCGACGATCCCGACGCACCC